>JALWUZ010000495.1 GCA_027079895.1 Anaerolineae bacterium | reverse complement strand
GGGTTCCAGTGGTGGCGGGCCGCCCAGCACGGGTCGTAGTCGGCCCCCAGGATGACCCGGTAGTCCACGGTGCGGTCTTCGGTCGGCTGCGAGATGACGTCCCCCTGCTCGCGCCGGTACAGGTACATCAGGCGGTAGATGGCCGACCCTTTGGTGCTGGTGGTGAAATCCACGATCTGCGTGCGCGGATAGGCCCTGTCCGCCGGGGCGACGTTCGTCACCGCGAACCCCTCCCAGCGCAGCCGCTCGGCGGCCACGTACCCCAGGCCGTCGTTGCCGCTGCCGTTCCACACCTCCACCTGGAAGAGCCGTTGCGCGGCGCGGCCGGCCGCCGGCGGGGCTAAAGCCTCCTCGACCAACGCCGCCAGCGCGTCGTAGTAGGGCACCAGCACGTACCCCCCGTTCGGAGCAGTCCACGATTGCAGGACGTCCATCCCCACGAAGCGGCTCTTCACGTTCATCATATCCAGCCGCGCCCCGATGTTCGCCAGGTAGAGGAGGTCGTCCAGCCCCATGTCGGTGACGACGGTCTCCTGGAGGGTGTCCCACAGTCGCGGGAGGTCGGTGAGGAGGTTCAGCGTCACGATCTGGTGGTAGAGCCCCCGCAGAACCTGTTGCTGCCGCCGGTTGCGGTCGAAGTCGCTGGTGCTCCAGCGGGAGCGGGAGTACCAGAGGGCGTGCTTCCCGTCGAGGTGGTAGATGCCCGGCTCCCAGTCAACGTCGGTCTGACCGGTGGGGGAGTCAGGGTCGGGGAAGGTGTCGGACAGGGGGCACTCGACGGCCACGTCCACGCCGCCCAGCGCGTCCACGATCTTGACGAAATCGTCGAACCCGACGCGGGCGTAGTAGTGAATCGGGATGCCGAAGTTGTACGCGATGGTCGCCTTGAGCAGGGCCGGGCCGCCGCCGGGGTAGTCGTGGCGGACGCCCTTGCTGTAGGTGGTGTTGATTTTGTCGAAGCCGAAGCCGGGTATCCAGGCGTAGAAGTCGCGCGGGATGGAGAGGAGCGAGACGGAGGGGATGGCGGGGTCAATGCTGGCGACGACGATGACATCGGTCAGGCCGCCGCTGCGGGTCGCGCTCTGGTCGGAGCCCAGGATGAGGATGTTGATTACCCCGTCCTCCTGCTCCACCAGCGGCATCGGGGAGGGCATAGGGAGCGGCTGGGGGGTGGAACTGAAGACGGTCGAGATCACCGGCGGCGTCGGCAGCACGAAGCCGTAGGCCGGAGTGGGGGTGGGG
>JALWUZ010000494.1 GCA_027079895.1 Anaerolineae bacterium | reverse complement strand
CCCTCAAACGCACCCCGTTGTACGCGGTTCACAAGGAGATGGGGGCCAAACTGGTGCCCTTCGCCGGCTGGGAGATGCCGGTCTGGTACACCTCCGTGAGCGAGGAGCACCGCGCCGTCCGCGAGGCTGCCGGGCTCTTCGACGTGGCCCACATGGGCGTCTTCGAGGTCTCCGGCCCGCACGCCACTGCCTTCCTCGACACCGTGCTCTCCAACTACGCCGCCTGGCTGGAGGACGGTCAATCCTGCTACTCCTACCTCCTCGACCCCGACGGGCGGCCGATTGACGACGTGATGCTCTACCGCCGCCGGGCCGACCTCTACCTGCTGGTGGTCAATGCCGTCAACGAGGAGAAGGATTGGGACTGGCTGAACGCCGTCAACGAGCGGCGGGTACTCATTGACCGCCGCCGTCCCTGGGTGCAGGTCGAGGCCCCGGCCGTCCTGCGCAACCTCAAAGACCCCTCCTCCGGGCGCGACCAGCGGCGCGACCTGGCCTTGCAGGGCCCGGCCTCCCTGCCGATCTTGCAGGCGTTGACGGACGACCCGCTGCTCAAGTCCGCGCTGGCCCGCGTCCGCCGCACCGATTTGATCGAGTGCGAACTGAGCGGCATGCACCTCATCATCGCCCGCACCGGCTACACCGGCGAGGAGTGGGGGTACGAGATTCTGGCCCATCCCGACGACCTGCCCCGCCTGTGGCATCTGATTCTGGAAGCCGGTGCGCCCTACGGCGTCCGTCCGGCGGGACTGGCCGCCCGCGACTCCACCCGCACCGAGGCCGGTCTGCCGCTCTACGGACAGGAACTGGCCGGCCCGTTCGACATTTCGCCCATCGAGGCCGGTTTCCCCGGCTACGTCAAGTACCACAAGCCTTTCTTTATCGGGCGGGACGCGCTCCTGGCCCGCGAGGGGCGTCGCACCCGCGCGGTCATCCGCTTCCGCGTCAACCAGAAGGGGGAGCGGATGTTGCACACCGGCGACCCGGTAGTCGGCAAGCGGGGGAAGCAGATCGGCAACGTCACCAGTTGCTCCATTGACAGCGCGGGGTATCTGCTGGGGCTGGCGATCGTCGAGGAGCGGTACAACCGGCCCGGCACCCCAATCGCCATCTTCCCGCTGCACGGCCAACCGCTGGCCGCAGCGTTGAAAGGGAACAAAGTCACCCTGCCGGTCGAGGCGACTGTCCTCACCCGCTTCCCGGAGCGGGAGGGGCGCGGACGGCGGGTCGGGGGAGAGTGAG
>JALWUZ010000493.1 GCA_027079895.1 Anaerolineae bacterium | reverse complement strand
GTCAAATGGGTAGGCGATGGCAATGCCATCGCCTACCCAGCGCCCTTCAACAGCGAATGCGACGGCTCAATTGCCGGGTCACCACCTTGTCCACCCGTCAAATGTTAAAACGTTGAAAAGCCCTAGCGGGGAGGTGTCGCGCAGCGGCGTTCCCCAACTTGCACTACCGGACAAGATGAGTAGAATTGAGACGTGAGCCCCGGAGGTGATGAGTGAAAGGTATCGCGCATTTCATAACCGGCGTCGCCCTCGCCACCTGCCTCCCGGAGGTGGTGCGCCAGGCCGCCGACGGGGGGCTGCTGCCGGTGCTGGGCGGCGTCGCCGGTATCCTGCCGGACACCCTCGATTTCAAATTCGCCCGCTACTTCGAGCGGTACGACGAGGAGATTGACCCCGGCCCCCACCCCGACGGGCGGGAGATCGCGGCCCGGCTGGTCGAGAGTATGCGCCGCGCCTACGAAAGCGGCCGTCCGCAGAGCGTCATGCTGCACACCATCCGCCTCGGCGCGGATTTGTGGCGCCGTTACACCGTCCGCTTCGACCCGGAGCGGAACGAGGTCGCCGTGCGCGTCGGGCCCGTCGTCAACACCGGCCAGGTGCCCTTCCCCGGCTCGGAGCCGGAGGGGGCGGAGGAGGTGCGGCTGCCCGTCGGCGTGCCGTTGGTCCATACCTACAGTTCCGCGTACCACGTGGATATTTTCAGCGGCCCGTCCTTCAAGTTCGAGCGGCAGGGGGACGCCCTCCGCATTCACTTTTTGGACTGGCACCGCCGCTGGTCCCACAGTCTCACGCTGGCGGCGGCCCTGGGGGTGCTGACGGGGTTGCTGTTGGGCAAGTGGGCCGGCCTGGTCGTCGGGCTGGGGTTCGCCGGGCACGTCCTGGAGGATCAACTCGGCTTCATGGGGAGCAACCTGTTCTACCCGTTCACGAAGCAGCGCACCTCCGGCCTGCAACTGCTCCACTCCGGGGATGCCATCCCCAACTTCCTCACTGTGTGGGGCGCGGTCGCCCTGATTCTGTTCAACCTCGACCGGTTCTCGGCCCGGCCGCTGCTCGCTCCGGGCTGGTTTCTGGGGCTGGGGTTGGCCGCTCCGGTCGTCATCCTGGGAGGGCTGTATCAGTGGCAGCGGCGGCGCGGCGTCCGGCAGTCGGACGAGTCCGCGCGGCAACAGGACATCATCTCCGAAAGCGAGGAGGTGGAGATCGGCTGAGAAGCGCATCCCGACGGGCGGTAATGTGTTATAG
>JALWUZ010000492.1 GCA_027079895.1 Anaerolineae bacterium | reverse complement strand
GAGGACGAAGTTGACCACGCTCCCCAGCGAGTACTTCCAGCCCTCGTGGGAGACGGCGTACTCGATCGCCTCGCTGATGGCGATTCCCAGGCTGCCGGTCGTCTCCGGGTCCTGCGCCAGGATGGCCCGTCCGGCCTGAGTCTCGTCGCTGGGGCTGGGGACGACGGCGCCTCCCCAGGTCTCCATCGCGATGCGCCGGTACGGTTTCTGCTCGTAACTGATGCGCACCATGAAGACTTTGCACTTCAGCCCGAAGAGTTGCGAGGCGAAACTGAGCGCACTGCCCCACTGCCCCGCTCCGGTCTCGGTGGCGACCCCCTCCAGCCCCTCCTGCTTGGCGTAGTAACACTGGGCGACGGCGGTATTAGGCTTGTGGCTTCCGGGGGGACTGACCCCTTCCCACTTGTAGTAAATCCGCGCCGGAGTGTCGAGCGCCTTCTCCCAGCGGTAAGCGCGGTAGAGGGGGGAGGGCCGCCACATCTTGAGCACGTCCCGCACCTCGTCGGGAATCTCGATCCACCGTTCCCGGCTCCCCTCCTGCTCGATGAGAGCGTGGGGGAAGACCGGCTCCAGATCCTCCGGCTTCATTATCTCCAACGTCGCCGGATGGCGGTACGGTGGCGGCGGCGAATCCATATCCGCCAGAATGTTGTACCAATGAGTGGGCATACGCCCTTCGTCCAGAAGATACTTGTACTGCTTCATCTCTACACCTCCTCTTGAATTGAATTTGGCGTCATGCGCTGCGGACGCTGAAACCGAAAACGCCCGTCCCCTGGTCAGGGACGGGCGTTCGGCGACGCTCGCGGTGCCACCCTGGTTAGGCGGTTCCCTGCCGACCCAAACAAAAACGCGCCGGTGACGGCGCGTGTCGGTGGGAAGCCAGCCTCACTCATTGCAGGCACGGCCCGGTGACGGCCGGGCGATGCCTTCCGCCGCGGTAACGGGGGCGACTCCGGCCCGGACTACTCCGCGCAAGGGCGCGTTTCGGCGGGCGGCTCCTGGGCCCATTCAGCACCGTCGTCGGTATCGGGCTCGCACCTCACCCCGACTCTCTGTGACCCCGTTTCGGTGCCTACTCTTCCCAATCGTAGCCTGTCGGTCTATTCAGATGGTGTCAATTGCGGTGATGTTGCTGTTTACTCTCCGGCTCGCTCGGCCGGTGGTCTATCGTCTTCCAATTATCGCTTTGCAAATCGCGCCTGCCTCCGCGAGCGGCGAAGCCGCCGTCCGCTGAACGCAGGATTAGAAAAACTCATCGAACACTTCCCCTTTCTCTACAACTCCCTTGATCATCAAAACATTACTGACGCCAACATCTTGAGCAAACTGCCCTATATCATAGCGTCGGAGATAGCATGCCAGTCGATGATCCCCAACAAACGATTTGAACATTTCCGCATACAGCCAACCGATATTATGGTTATACACTTCATCTGTTCGGAGCACATCTTGGGATAGTAGATTCAACACATGCGCTGAAACAACCCGCACCCCAATTGACGAATAAAGAAACACATAGGCACTTGAAGTAAAAGATAGCATATTGCGGACTTGAGAACGCAAACGAGGATCCCTTACAACAACTACCTCCTCATTGCACTCATTTATGCTAACCCTGCCAACTTTGGCTTGAGCAAGGTAAGCCTTTGTTACAACACGGCCTTCTCGTTCAAACCTCAATACACCTGCTAAATCTGCCCCAACTTCTTTTTCTTCCTTTTTCCTAAAGAGATACACCCAGAAACGCACACCGTTTATCATTTTTCTGTTCAACCGTTTCTTTACCCTCTTCATCAAATGTAAAGTAAACTCTGAAGCCAACTGGGCTGTGATATTTTCCTCCCGCCCCTTTGGCTCCCTCCCATACATCGACAATATCTGTTGAACGACATCTTCGGCCGAAGCCTCAATGGCTTTCGCAACTGACTGAGCCACTCTATGATCTTTCAGCATAGTGGGACTTCCTTACCAAACAGCGCATCAGACGCCCAACCACGGTCCCGCCGAATTACCTCCATCGCCCGATTCAGTTCGCGCCCTCTAGAACCGCGCACCGCTTCTCAGTCGAGATACGGAACAATACCGTCCTCCATCGCCTCCTTGGGTCGGTAGCCGATGAAGCGGGTGGCCTCCGCCCCGTCCTTGAACAAAATCAACGTCGGGATGCCGTAGATGCCGTACCGGGCGGGAGTCTCCCGATTCTCGTCCACGTCCATCTTCGCCACCAACAACCGCCCCGCGTACTCCTCCGCCAACGCCTCGACGACGGGGGCGACCATTCGGCAGGGCCCGCACCACTCCGCCCAGAAATCCACCAGCACCGGCTTGGGAGCCCGGAGCACCTGCGCCTCGAAAGTATCATCCGTCACAATCAACATATCAGCCATGATTTCCTCGTCCTTTGTGAGATAGCGGCGGGCATTATCCTATGGGTAGAAACTTTTGTCAAGGGCCGTTTCTGCTATAATCCACCGTATGCTCACCCAAGACGATTCCCGCTCCATCCGCCGGGAACGAGTCCTGCTCTCCCTCGGCGCTGCCTTCTACCTCGTCGGGACGCTCGCCCTGACGCTGGCCCGGTCTGTGGCGGACGAGCCGCTGCCCTCCCCGGCCCGCTGGTTGGCCGCCGCGCTCTCCTTCGCCCTGGCCTTCGGCGGGCTTCACCTCTCCCTGAACCGCCTCCTCCCCCGCCGTGACCCCTTCCTCCTGCCGACGGCCGCCCTGCTGACCGGCTGGGGACTGCTCCTCATCGGGCGGCTGGCCCCGAACTTCCTGTTGCGACAGTCGCTGTGGCTGCTCCTCTCCGCCGGCGCGTTGGTGGCGGTGGTGCGCTTGAGCCGCGACATGCGCCGCCTGCGCCGCTTCCGCTACACCTGGCTCCTCGGCGGGCTCGCGCTGCTGGCGGCGACCCTCGTCTTCGGCGTCAACCCCTCCGGCTACGGCCCGCGTCTCTGGCTGGGAGTCGGCGGGGTTTACCTGCAACCGGCGGAAATCCTCAAACTCCTGCTGACCATCTACCTGGCCTCCTACCTGGCGGAGAAAGGGGAGTTGCTCACCGGAGAGGAGTGGCGGGTCTGGCGGTGGCGGCTGCCCCAACCGGCCTACGTCGGGCCGCTCCTGGCGATGCTGGGGCTGACGCTGCTCCTGCTCGCCCGGCAGCAGGATTTGGGCGCGGCGATGCTCTTCTTCCTCACCTTCTTGGCGATGCTGTACCTGGCGACGGGCCGCCGGAGTTACGTCGTCGTCGGCCTGGCCCTCTTCGTCGGGATGGGCTTCCTCGGCTACCACCTCTCGGAGCGGGTCGCGCTGCGGATAGACGGCTGGCTCGACCCCTGGCCCGGCGCGGCCGACCGCTCCTTCCAGATCGTGCAGAGCCTGCTGGCCTTCGGCGCGGGGGGCGTCTTTGGACAAGGGCTCGGACTGGGCCACCCGACCTTCATCCCCGCCGTGCATACCGACTTCATCTTCGCCGCCATCGGGGAGGAGTTCGGGCTGGCGGGGGTCACGGCGAGCGTCGCGCTGTACGGACTGCTCCTGTTGCGGGGATTCCGCGCCGCCGTCCGCGCCGCCCACCCCTTCGCCCGCTTCCTGGCCGCCGGGCTGACGAGCGGGCTGACGGTGCAGGCTTGGGTGATAATGGCCGGCAACGCCAAACTGGCCCCCATCACCGGAGTAACGCTCCCCTTCGTCTCCTACGGCGGCAGTTCGCTCCTGACCAACTTCATCGCCCTGGGACTGCTGCTGCGCGTCTCCGCCGACCGCGAGATGACCGTCGCCGGAGACGGGCGGGAGCGGGCCCTGCTGCTCCGTCTGGCGGCCGGCCTGACGCTCGCGCTGGCCCTGCTGACAATCGGCTGCGGCTACTGGGCCGTCCTGCGGGCCGGGGAGTTGAGCCGCCGGGACGACAACCCCCGCCGGGTACTCTACGAGCGGCACATCATACGGGGGCGGATTCTGGATCGGCACGGCGTGGTGCTGGCCGACACGGAGGTGGCCGCCGACGGCCTCGTCACCCGCCGCTACCCGCTGCCGGAGGCCGCCCCGGTCGTCGGCTACGCCAGCCTGCGGTACGGGACGGGGGGCATCGAGGCCGCTTGCGACGACCTGCTGCGCGGTGAGACCGCCCGCACTCCCTGGCAGGCGGCGGTGGACGACCTGCTCCACCGCCCGCCGCACGGCGCCGACGTCCGTCTGACCCTCGACGCCCGCCTCCAGGCCCAGGCCCAGCGGGCGTTGGAGGGACAGGCCGGGGCGGTGGTGCTCCTGGACGCCGCCGACGGGGAGATACTGGCGTTGGCCTCCGCCCCCACCTTCGACCCGGAACGTCTGGACGAGGAGTGGGAGCAACTGAGCGACGACCCGGCCGCGCCGCTGGTCAACCGGGCCACCCAGGGACTGTACCAGCCGGGCGCGGCCCTCCAGACGGTCATCCTGGCCGAGTCGCTCGTCACGGGAGTGACGACCCCCTCCGCACCGGTGCGGAACGCGACGGCGGTCTTCGTCCTGGACGGGGAGTCGCTGGCGTGCAGCGGGCCGCTCACCGGAACGCCGACCCTGGCGGCGGCCTACGGCGCGGGCTGTCCGGCCCCCTTCGCCGACCTGGGGGAGCGTCTGGGGGCGGACGGAATCGCGGCGGCGGTGGCCCGGTGGGGACTGACCGCGCCGCCGCCGTTGGAACTCGAAACCGCCGCCGCCGAGGTCGGCCCCCTCCGCACCACCGCCAACCTG
>JALWUZ010000491.1 GCA_027079895.1 Anaerolineae bacterium | reverse complement strand
GTCTTTACCCAACTCGTGACCCCCGGCGCGGGGACGGAGGACACCCGCCGTCTGGCGCGGCGCGCCGATTTCCGGGATGCGGACTGGGCGCTGGTGCGCCGCCTGGCGGATGCCCGCCTGGTGACTACCGACCGCACCCCGGAGGGCGAGGAGAGCGCCGAAGTCGTCCACGAGACCCTGATAAGCGCCTGGGCGCGCCTGCGCGCCTGGATGGAGGCCGACCGCGCCTTCCGCATCTGGCAGGAGGACGCCCGTCGTCAGGCCCGCCTGTGGAAAGATGGCGGGCGCACCCCGGACGCCCTCCTGCGCGGCGCCTTCTTGGCCCAGGCCGAGGGCTACCTGGAGACGCGCCCGCAGGACATCGAACCTGGATTGGCGGCCTTCATCACCGCCAGCCGGGAACACGCCGAAGCCGAGCGGCAGGCCCGCGAGCGCGCCCGCCGCCGCATCATTTGGGGGTTGTCCGCTGGTCTGTTGGTGTTTGCGCTCCTGGCGCTCTTTGCCTGGGGCCAGCGTAACACGGCGCTGTCCCAGCGGCAGGCGGCGTTCGCCCGCCAGTTGGCGGCTCAGGCGTTGTATATGCACCGCGCGCCCCGAAGTACCACGGAAGAAATCCTGGCCCCCCTGCTGGCAATGGCCGCGCTGAAACAGGGGACGCCTTCGGTAGAGCCTATGGACGTGCTGCAAAACGTCCTGTGGAACTGGCCTGCTCTGCATCTCATCCGCCACGAGGGGGTTGTGTTCGACGTTGCCTTCAGCCCGGACGGGCGCTACCTGGCGACGGCGAGCGATGACGGCACGGCGGCACTGGTGGATGTTGCCACGGGGCGGGAAATCGCCCGCATTCGCCACGATGGGACTGTGTTGGCGGTTGCCTTCAGCCCGGATACCCTTTCGGGCACAGGTGGGCGCTACCTGGCGACGGCGAGCGGTGACGGCACGGCGGCGCTGGTGGAGGTGGCCACGGGGCAGGAAATTGCCCGCATCCACCATGAGGATGCAGTGTGGAATGTTGCCTTCAGCCCGGACGGGGGCTACTTGGCGACGGGGAGCGCTGACGGCACGGCGGCGCTGGTGGAGGTTGCCACGGGGCGAGAGATTGCCCGTATCCGCCACGAGGGGCTTGTTCGGGCGGTAGCCTTTAGCCCGGTCGGGCGCTATCTGGCGACGGCGAGCGCTGACGGCACGGCGGCGCTGGTGGAGGTTGCCACGGGGCGGGAAATCGCCCGCATCCAGCACGAGGAGGTG
>JALWUZ010000490.1 GCA_027079895.1 Anaerolineae bacterium | reverse complement strand
CGTGGGAGGTGATGGACGGGTCGTCCAGCGCAAAGGCGACTTGACAGGCTTTGCCCAGTTTGCGGGCCTTGCTGATGAACTCGTCCAGGAAATACTGGTCGAAGAAGAGATTGTCCCGATAGACCACTGTCTCGACGCGCCGGGAGTCCACCTCATCGAGCGAACTGACCTCCCGCTCCTCGGTGGCGTACTGGGCGAACAGGTCGCGGTGATGGAGCCACAGAATCTTGTTCAACACGCGCAACTCCCGCGCCGGTTGGTTGAACGGGAAGATCAGTTTGGGTGCTCGGAGGATTATCTTGCGCATCGTCAATCAATGGGTCGCTTGCCGACTACGATGGTGCAGGTCGGGTCTCCGGCGGCGATGCAGGAGACTTCCTCGACGTAGAAGTTTTTGCCGCCGCTGACCCAGTACAGCCCCTCTTCCACGATGCCGACGGTCAGGTGGCAGCAGGGAGTGGCGGTGTGACGCCCCCAGCATACTCCGCACCGCTCGGTGATCCAGTGGAAGTGCTGCTCGTCTTCCTCCAAGCGTACCACCTGGTCGGTGAATTTGTTGAAGGTCTGGGCCAGTACCTCGAATCCAATCCGCAGTTTCATCCCCAGCGGGAGGACGCGGAAGACCAGGTCAGCGATGCCCAGCATCGGGCCAAAGTCCCTGACTCCGTAACGGAAGCAGGCGTGACCGGCCCGGCGCGCCAATCCACGTCCACCGCGCGGGCCGTACATTTCGTCCAACGCCTGGAGCAACTGGCTCGTCTCGTCAAAGGAAAAGTCCTTGCCGAAATTGTTGGGCGGGTAGTTGCCGATCAGGTGCTGCAAGCGGGCCAGGTTCAGGATGGCGTTGACCCCGTTGCGGCCCATCACATCCTCCATCGCCTGAAGGATGATGCGCCCCATTTTGTTGGGGAAGTAGTACCGTGCGGCGTCCGGGAAGCCGGATGGAGAGGCCGGGTCCGCCATAGATCACCTACTGGTCCAGAAATTCGTGCAGTGTCTGGTGGAATTTCTCCGGCTCGTCCAGCATTGGGAAGTGGCCGGAGTGTCTGAAGTAGCGCACGTCGGCCATAGGGGTGCCTTTCGCCAGCACTTCTCCCTGCTTGGGGCTGACTATGCGGTCGGTTCGCCCGTAGATTCCCAGCACCGGCATTCTGATTTCCATCAGACGCGGGCGCAGGTCGGTCTTCCACAGCGAGGCGATGCTGTAGTGGAAGGACTCCAGGGTGGTGCGGGAAAGGCCGCTCTCGAACATCCCGTACCACGTGCGCCAGTCCCGCGCCAGCAGCGGGGAGAGGATTCTCGCCCCCAGCGGGAACACGTGGTAGAACAGGCCGGCCAGCGATTTGCGGGCGGAGAGCCGCAGGAAGATCGAGAGCCCATCCCCCACGATGGGGGAGCCGACTACGACGACTTTCTCCACCTTGTCTGGATGGTCAATCGCCACCCCCAAGGACACGGTGCCTCCCATCGAGTGGCCGATGATCGGGGTCTGCCCGATGCCCAGCCGTTCCATGAACTGATCCACCATCTCGATGTAGTCTTGAACTGTAAACGAGCCTTCCTGTTTGCCGGATTCGCCGAAACCCCAGAAGTCCAGGGCGTAAGTCTTGTGCCGCCTCCCCAGCGATTCCATCGTGGTCAGCCAATGGTCCCACGATTCCAGCCAGCCGTGCAGAAGGATGACCGGTTTCCCGCGGCCCCAGGTCTCGTAATGCACCAATCCTCTATCGGTCACGATGGAACTCATAGTTGCGGCACCACCTTACATCTGTTGCTGACGAGGCCAGTATAGCACAAAACCGCACGACGAGGATTGAGGAACCATTGCGATTGCGTTAAAAGGCAGTTACAGATTGAGCCCCGGCGGGGAGGCGATTCGTCCCTCCGTTTACGAGGCACGGCGGTCGAACCTGTGCCTCGCATGGCTCGACCGCCGGGAACACTGACCTAACGTAGCGTCGCGCAAGTCCAGGTTACGCCGGATTATTCTTCGTCTTCGTCCATCAACTCCAGGACCGAGAACAGGAGTTCCAACAGGACTTGCCGGACGCTTTCTGGATCCGTCGCCACGCAAGGCAGGACTTTGATGTCAGGATGAATGCGGAGGGCGATTCGGAGGTCTTCGGGCGACCAGGCGTCCTCCATATCCTGCTTGTTGGCAGCCACGACATAGGGCACGGGGGCGTAGGAGCGGAAGGTGTCCAGTATGCTCCGCGCCTCGCGGAAGGTCTCCGGGCGCACGCTGTCCAGCAACACCACGAAGCCCAACATCCCCTCCGCCAGAATCTCCCACATAAAGTCGAAGCGGCGTTGGCCGGGGGTGCCGAACAGGTAGAGCACCAGGTCGTCGGCGACGGTGATCCGTCCGAAATCCATCGCCACTGTGGTCTGGGACTTGATGCGCTCCTCTGGGCGCGAGATTTTCTTTTCCGTGGCGACCACGTCAATCTCGCTGATGGTCTGGATGAACTGGGTTTTGCCCGCCGAGAAGGGGCCGGTTACGACAATTTTGACAGTTTGCATCGCTATTATCTCTGGAAGAAATTAATCAGTCGCTCGACCACGCCACGTTTGACCGCCGGGCGGCGCATCGTCACCGGAGCGCGACCGGGGGCACCGGTGGGCGTGGGTTTGACAACGCCTTCTGGCTGGACTAATTCTACCAGCCCCGCCTGTAATAGACCGTAAACTATCTTGCGGATTTGGAAATCGCTCATGTTGTTGTACTGCGCGATCTGCCGGATGGTGTTGCGCGGGTTGATGAAGGAGACCACGCGCCACTCTTCCACGCTCAGGCTGATGTCGCGCAGACGCACGTTAGGCCGCTCGACGAACCGCAGCGAGACATCCAGGTCGGGCAGTTCCTCCTGCAACCGCTCCCACTCTTGCAGGCGGCGACTGCCCTCCATAATCACGTTTTCCAGATCAATGGGGATGGTGATGCGGTCCTCGAAGGGCAGGTAGTTCGCCTCGAAGCGGAACTGCCCTTCAGACCAAGTAAAGAGGGGGTAGACGTTGTTCAGGATGTAGGAGCGCACGCTGTGAACGATGTCCTCCTTACTTACGCGGCCGGTGTTGATGAGCAGCATAGCCAACTCTTTGTCGCTCTTGAACCCGACTTTGGCCTGGATGGCCCGGGCCTGCTCGGCGGTGATTTTGCCGGTTCGTTGGAGCATCGTGGCGAGGTTGTCCTGGTCCCCGTTCATCGTAGCGTAAACGAGTTTCCCCCCCTTGAAGCTCAGGCGGCAGCGAGCATCAGGCGACTCGATGGTCAGAGTGCCTGTTTTGCGTGCCAGGTTGATGAGATTGAGCAGTTGTGCCGTGCTGAAATCCCGCAGGTTACCCTTCAGCGCCATACCTACCTCCACTGAGGTCAGGGAGACCTAAACCCAACCCCGGTATTACTTACTCGACTTGACACCCGCCCAGCCCCACGAGGGAGTTCCAAGTGTGCCTGATTATACCTGTTTTGGTATGCAAGTCAACCGTTGACGCAGTGAAATGAGCCGCTCACAGAGCGTAACGGGCGCGTGAAAATCTGTACCGGCGTGTCGCTTCCTACTCACCCGTCATTGGATTTGGGGATCACCTCCACCGCGATGCGCAGCGGCAGCAACGGCACCCGTTCCAACTCCTGCAACCGGTCGGGCCAATGGGGCCAGAGGGCGATCTGCGGCTCCTCCGCCAGCGGCAACTCATCCATCAGCACCTGGCGGGCCTCATCCAGACGCTTCCCCTGTACCAGCGTCACCGCCTCGTCGGCGTCCAGGGCGACGGCGGCGTACCCGTGCGCGGTGATGAAGAAGGTGAACTTCCCCGGCCCGATGTCCTCCTCGGCCACCTCACCCCGCTCGAAATCGGCGTCCACCAGCATGTACCCTGGCGGCAGTCTCCGGGACAGGGCCACGTAGGCCACCGTCTCCGCGTCACGGACGTCCACTGCCAGGCCGCTCACCAGCACCCGCATATCCAGCCCGACGGTGTCCGCCTGCTCGGAGACGAGGTTGGTGTACGCCTCCTTCGGCACCGCTTCGATGCGGAGCGACTGGCGCAGGAGGAACTCGTTGGAATCCAGCAGGGAGCCGGAACCCATCTCGTCATACGCCTGGTCGAGCAGTTGGCGCATCAACAGTCGGCGGACGCGGTCATAATCGGCCTGGGTCACGACGCGCACGTCCCGGCTCTCCACGCCGGAGGTCGGCTCCGGGTTGATGACGCGCACCGCCGAGGCCGCCACCCCCTCCACCCGATTGATCTGGTAGGCCCCGACGTTGCCGGTATCCTCATCCAACGCCTCGATCGGCGCCGTCGCCTGGCCTCCGGCGGGGACGATGACATCCGCCGTCGTGCGGAAGCGAATCGGGTAACTGGTGGACGAGGTGCGCACGACCGTCCCGGCGGGGACGCGGTAGTCCTGCACGAGGAGGTTGGTGAAGAGCACCGTCCCCGTCGCCCGCCCGGAGACGACCCCGACCACGCCGGTAGTCTCGACCTCGGCGTAGTTTTCGACCTCGATGCCGACCCGCCGCGCCGGAATGAGCCGGGCGGAGGTGTCCACCGTCTCGACGTCGGGGTCCACGGAGACCGGTACGATGGTGGTGAACTCCCGCCCCGCCGGTACGAGGGTCATCTCGCAACTGGGGACGATGGCGTAGCCGCTTCCGGCGAGGATGGCGATCACCAGGAGGAAGACGAGGAAGCGAAAGCCCAGTTTGAGCCAGTCCACCCAGCGGGGGAG
>JALWUZ010000489.1 GCA_027079895.1 Anaerolineae bacterium | reverse complement strand
AGGGGGCGTGGTTGTACAGTTCGGAGAACCAGTAGTAGGCCGCCGCCGCGGTGGTCAGTCCGGCCTCCGTCGCGGCCTGGAAGACGTTGGGCATCGAGGAGCGACGCACCACCAGGTTGGAGAAGATCCCGTGCTCCGTGACCGGGACGCCGGTATGGATGGTCTCGTACATCGGGCGGGACATGCTCGGCAACTCGCCGATGACTTTGTAGAGGCTGGCGAGTTTCGTCTCGACCAGGTGGCCCAGGAACCCCATCCGGGCGACGGCTATGTCGTAGCGCAGGGCGTCTGAGAGTACCAGGATCGTTTTCATCGTTTGGGTCTCCTTTGGCGGACGGGAGCCGGGTCGTCTACTCGGCGATGACCGCCAGCCATTCGTGTACCTCGTCGGACAGGTATCTCTGCCTCTCGAGTTCGCAGTAAAAGGAAAAATCCTTTATCCTCGACACGCCGCTTTCCGGTGCTGCATCCGTCGAGGCGACGGTCGCGCCTGCTATGTCGAACTGGGACAGGGGAATCCGTATTTGCGTAGGCCGCTTCATCTTCCGCCCGGATGAGACGAAGTCGCCCATTGCCTTTGTGCCGACGGCGAACCTTTTCAAAGTGGTCGCTATCGCGTGCCGACTGTTATCCGCTCCAATCCAGCGACGCCCTAGTCGTTCCGCGACGGCCAGAGTGGTCCCGGAGCCACAGAAGCAATCCAATACGATGTCCCCCGGATTAGACGACGCCTTAATGATACGTTCCAGAAGAGCGGGGTTTTTCTCGGTTGGGTAGCCCGTGATACGGATGTTTTGATTGTGGGCGTCTTTCACATCCAACCAAATGTCCTGAACCGGCTTGCCCGGACTGTTATCGAGAAAGACTTTCTTCCTGGGGTTGCCGGTCGGCGACCAATAGATCTCACCGCGCTCGTCCAACTCGTCGAGTTTTCTAGGGGTGTACTGCCAATGCTTCCCCGGCGGCGGCATTATCCCCCGCCAGGGCTGCCCCGTCTCACCGGCGCGAACCCCCGGCGCGTGAATGGGGACTTTCTTGTACCTTCGCCCTGTTTTCTCGTCAATGTAGGGGTATTCCCTTTTAGCGTCTTCCTCCGACCAGGGCTCGAACGCTCGATTCCAGGTATAGACGTCGGATTTGGTGTAGAAGAGAATGTAATCCGAGATGTTCCCGTAAGTCTTCCGGGTGTAGTTTTTGGGGTTACATTTCTTCCTCGTTATCAGGTTGCGGAAATTGCTCTCGCCAAAGACCTCATCCATCACCAGTTTGATGGCGAAGACCATGTTGGCATCCAAATGCACGTAGATGGAACCGGTCGAGGACAGCAGTTCGCGCAACAGGATGAGCCTCTGTCTCATAAATTCGACGTACTCGGCTCCTCGCAGCAAGTCGGTGTATGCATCCTCCTGCTTCCGCGACTTGAACACACCACCGGTGGCAAATGGAGGGTCAATGTAAACGAGTTCCACCCTGCCAGACACGGCGGGGTCGTTTAGCAAGGCAGCCAGTACCTTTAGGTTTTCCCCATAGTACAACCGGTTGTCCTGACTCCCCCCAGAGTAGACTTTTACGTACTCCCCAGGGGTTGTGCTCAAAACCGCGCTTTCCGGTTTCTTCCCAGCGTACTCAACGGTAACGGACGCCTTGCCTGTTTGAGCGCGATCGGCTTTTTCTCCTTTCCACCTGGATTTGGGTATGGAAGTAGCCATAACCTCTCACGAGCGCAGCCATTCCAGGGTTAGCCTCTCCGGTATCATCCGTAAAGTCAGCACCATAATCTTCCTCGGCCAACTCTTTTCCAACGCGGAGTAGTCATCCCACATCGAACCCAATAGCAGGCCGGGGCCGTCATTCAGGAAGAGCACTTTCGCGTTTATGTCGTGGTCTTGGGCGTAGGAAAGCATCTCGTCGGCACAATTCCTGTAACCGCCTGTGCGGTCGTCCTCCTGTGCGCCGCCCCGGTCGGAATCGTACCGCGCGAAACCGACCGCTAGAACCGCCACGCCATCCTCGTCCCGGATGATGAAGTCCACCGGCCGGTTGGGGTTGGGGTAGTGGGGGAAGACGTTCCCCAGACGGATGTCCTGCCCGGCTCGTTCCGGCCCCTCGATGTGCAATCGTGGGAACCGCGCACGGAACATTCGGAAGAATCTCTCCGTCAGGTCGTAGCCTTTCTGCCCGCGACTGTGATATTCCCACAGGAGCGCACAGAGGGCCTCGTCCGGCAAGGGACGGCTCATGAAGGCCGCCTGCACTTCCGGTATCGGTCGGAACTTGTCGCCGAATTGGGCTACGATCCTCTCTGCCTGAGTTTTCCTCTTCAACATCTCGACAGGCGTGGACGGGCTCACGTATCTTCTGAACACCCGGCAAAGTTGAACCCGCATCCAGGGCTGCCTGAGGTCGGATATGCTCAAGAACAGTTCTGCGGAAGAAGCCGATGTCAGCAACAACTTTTTGAAAAGTTCCAACACCGGCGTGTAGAGTGCAACGGCATCCTTTAGAACGTCAGGGTAGTATTCGCCGGTTGACAGAGTTATCCAGTTGTGGGCCTCTTCCTTGTAATCCGCGAAATATTTCCAGTCCATAGCAGTGACTCTTACCTCATCCCCCACTGCTCATGTGGCCGCGCAACTGCCCCAATCCCATCACGATCCCGCCGAAGAGCACCGTCCCGGCCATAAGTACCACGCTGACGGCGTTGATCTCCGGCGTGATCGAGAACCGCAGCCGCGAGAAGAACAGGATCGGCAGCGTCGGGTCGTTCCCAATCAAAAACAACGTCGTCCCGAAATTCTCGAACGAGAGCAAGAAGGAGACGATTCCCGCGCTGACGAAGGCCGGGGTCAGGTAGGGGATGGTGACGTTCATAATCGCCTGGAACCGATTGGCCCCCAAATCCATCGCCGCCTCTTCCTGCACGATGGGGAAGCGGCGCAGTCGTGCGCTGATGACCATCGTCGCCAGCGTCGCAATCCAACTGAACTGCCCCAGCACGACGATGAACAGTCCCGGTCGCAGCAGGGTAGCGATAGGCCGGATGGCCTCGCGTCCGAAAATCCCCCGCAGCCACAGGATGATGGAGTTGCCGAAGGACAGGATGGACACTCCCAGGATGACTCCGGGGATGACCAGCGGCGCCATCATCACGAAATAAAGCGCGGCATCGGCGAAGAACCGCTGCCGCTCGAAGAGGAAAGCCGTCGTCGTCCCCACCAGCAGGCTCAAAGTCGTCACGGCCACCGCCACGATGAAACTGGTCTTGATAGCGTTCATCATCTTCACGTCGTTGAAGACTCCCATCCGCCCGCCGGTGGCCCCGGTGCCGATGTTCCCCGCCCCTCCGGTCTCCTCCAACCCAGCCTGGCCGAAGTCGGGATTGTAGAACCAGTCGGTGGTGAAGCCGTACCAGGGGAACGAGGGAATATCGCGGTCGTTGAAGGCCAATATGCTGGTCAACGCCAGCGGGGTATAGAGGTAGAGCAAGAACGCCAACACGTAGAGCGTGTAAATCAACCACAACAACTTGCGCCCCAGGCGGCTCCGCTGAGCGCCACGGCGTGAGAGCATCTTGCGGTCGTTACTGCTCACTGAACACCCCCCGCAACGTCTGCCCGGTCAGACGCAGTCCCAGCCAGACGACGAACGTCGTCAGCACCAGCGTCACCAGGCTGTAGGCTGCCCCCAGATTCCAATTCGTGGAGACGATGAAGCGATTGTAAATCATCTCCGTCACCCACAAATTGTTCTTGCCGCCGATTAGATTGGGGATGAGGTAGTCGCCCACGTTCATCATAAACACCAGAATGAACCCGGCCGTGACGCCCGGCAGGCTGGACGGGAAGACGATGTGGGTAAAAGTCGCCAGCGGGCCGGCTCCCAGGTCTTGGGCGGCCTGCAACTGCTCATCCGGCAGTCCCTCCAGGCTGCTGTAGATCGGCATCAGCATCAGCAGCACCGACGAGTAGACGAAGACGACGAACAACGAGGCCGTGTTGTACAGGAACTCCACCGGCTGGCTCATCACGTGCAGGACATCCACCAACAGATAGTTGAGGAAGCCGGTCTCCCGCAGGATGTTCATCCAGGCGTAGACCCGCACCAATTCGCTGATGTAGTACGGCAGCGCGATGAGAACCAGGAGGACGAACTTGCGCATCCCCTTGACCACCTTGGCGACGTAGAAGGCGATCGGATAGGCCACCGCCAGCGTCAACAGCGTGTTGATGAGGGAAAAGAGAATCGTGCGTATGAAAACACGGATGAACAGGTGGTCGGGGTCCTGGAACGGCTTCAGATAATTCCCCAGGAAGATCCCGCCCTCGGCGAGGGATTTTTGGCCGCGCTTCATCAACGAGAGCATCAGCAACCGCAAGTGGGGGAAAATCAACAGCAGGAAGAGCCACAACAGGAGGGGAATCAGGGGAATGACCAGGTCCCAGGGAATGCGGGACTTCTGTCGCGGCCCGCCGGAGCGGTGCAAACTCTTCATCGCGCTCGACCTCCTGTCACTCCAACGGGAAGCAGTGAGCGTCGCGCGGCTCCCAGGCGACACGCACCGCCTCGCCGCGCACCGGCAGGGGAGCGTCCGAGGTGCGCGTGACCAGCACCATCACCTGCTGGCCGCCGGTCAACTCGACGATCGCGCGGGCGACCGCCCCATCGAAAATCACGTCCTGGATGAGGCCGGGCACCTGATTGGTCGGCTCCGTTCTGCCGGTATCGGGCGGCAGCAGCACCATCTTCTCCGGGCGGATGAAGTTGTGGAAGCGGCTCCCTACCGTCATCTGGGGATGCACCGGAGCGGCGATCTGGAACGGCCCGACGTCCAGCGTAACGTGGTCGCCGTGCAACCCCGTCACCGTCCCCTGGATATCGTTGTTCTCCCCCACGAAGGCGGCCACGAACGGATCCTGCGGGTTGGTGTAGAGTTCGTCCGGCGCACCGACCTGGAGCAGCCGTCCGGCGTTCATCACCGCCACCCGGTCGCTCATCACCAACGCCTCGCTCTGGTCGTGAGTGATGTAGATGAACGTCGTGCCCACCTGGTGCTGCAACTGCTTCAGTTGGATTTTCATCTGCTCCCGCAGTTTCAAATCCAACGCCCCCAGCGGCTCATCGAGCAGGAGCACCGTCGGGTTGAGCACCAGGCAGCGGGCGATGGCGACCCGTTGCTGCTGACCGCCGGATAGTTGCCCCGGCTTCCGGTCGCCGAGCCCCTTCAGCCCGACCTGTTCCAGCACCCGCTCCACCCGCTCCTTGCGCTCGCTCTTGGGGACGCGGGCCATCTTGAGGCCGAAGGCCACGTTGTCGAAGACGGTCATCAACGGAAAGAGGGCCAGTTGCTGAAAGACCATGTTGACGGGGCGATGGTTGGGCGGCACGTTGTTCATCCGCTCCCCGCCGATGTAGACATCCCCCTCGTCCGGCTCCTCGAACCCGGCGATCGTCTTGAGCGTGGTCGTCTTGCCGCACCCGCTGGGGCCGAGGATGGAGAAGAACGAGCCACGCGGCACCTGGAAGGAAATATCGTTTACCGCCGTCAAGTCGCCGAACCGCTTGGTGACATGCACCAGTTCTACGTCTATCTCCTGAGCCATATCTCACTCCTGACGACGAGAGCCTCCCGCAGGCCGTCGCGGGGACGACCTGCGGGAGAGCATACGAAGCGTTAGTCGGCACCGACGGCGGCCCGCAACTTCTCCTCCATCTCGGAGTTGATCTCATCCAACTCCGGCGTCAGCGAAGGATACCAGTTGATGTTGTCAATCGCCTCCGGCGGGAAACTCTCGTTCATGAGCGCGGCCTGGTCGGGGTCAATGTAGTCGGTCGCCCCCTGCACGGCGGACATGAACCCGCCCCCGGCGATGACCTTCCCGGCGATCTCCGGCCGGTAGTTGAAGTCTATGAAGGCGTAAGCCAGGTCGAGGTTCTCAGAGCCGGCGGGAATGGTGAAAGTATCAATCCAGCCCAGCGCACCCTCCTCCGGGGCGATGAACTTGATGTCGGGGTTCTCCCGGCTCAGCAGCCAGCCGGTGCCGTCCCAGCCCTGGGCCAGCCACGCCTCACCGGAGAGCATCATATCAATGTTCTCCTGACGGGTCGTCCAGTAGGCCCGCACGTTCGGCTTGCAGTCAATCAGATATTGCAGCGTCTTCTCCATAATCTCGCGCCACTTGTCGGCGTCGTCCACGTAGGAGAACAGGTCGTACCCCTGCCCGTAGGCCGCCCCGACGAAGGTCGGGTAGCGGAACCGGTAGGTGACGCGCCCCTCGTACTTGGGGTCGCACAACTGGGCGTAGGAGGTGATCGGCTCGTCCACATTAGCGGTGTTGACGATCAGGCCCGAAGTGCCCCAGGTGAAGGGGATGGAGTAGTAGGTGTCGCCGACAGTGGACATCTTCTTGACCGCCTCCACCATCGAGGGCACCACGTTGCCCAAGTTGGACAGGCGGGAGATGTCAATCGGCTGGTAGATCTCGTAAGTCTCCTGGGCGGCGGCCACGTTGTCCACCGACGGGGAGGCCAAGTCCCAGCCCTCGCCGCCGGTCGCCTGCAACTTGCTGACCAACTCGCCGTTGTTGGAGATGTAGGTGATCTCGATCGTGGCGCCGGTCTCCTCCTCGAAGGCCTGCTTGACCTCGTCCGGGACATACCCCTCCCAGGTCAGCAGCCGCAACGTCTGCCCCTCGAAGGGACGCTCCGCCGCGGCCTCCTGCGTGGGTTCTCCCGCCGGAGCCGCTTCCTGGGTCGGGGTCGGAGTGGTCTTCGGGCCGCAGGCGCTCAGGATAGCCGAGAGCACCATCAGCACCAAAATGAGAAATTTGCCGGATTTTCTGGACACGGTTTCCTCCTTGGTCTAGTTTTGAGAGTCATCAACACGGACACTGAGTGAAGCGAGGGCTATTGGGTTTTGCTGCACCTCCTTTCTCTGTTCTGCGTGGCTTTTTAACATTATTTAGACCTCTGGGGTAAAGCACAACACCCCGGAGGCCTGGAAAGAATGAGGGCTTTGCCAACAGTCCGTGTTGGCCAGAGAGAAAATCAGGGAGGAAGGGTACTGCCCATGAGCCGGCGTATGACCGGACGTATTATAGCACACGGTCTGGAAGTGTCAAAAAGTCAGTGAACCCAACTTGTCCCTCCCGCTTTCCTGTGCTACAATCTACTTATGACCGCAACACGCACGATTTTCATGGGCACGCCGGACTTCGCCGTCCCCAGCCTGCTGGCCCTGGCCGACTCCCCCGCCGTCGAAGTCGTCGCCGTCCTCACCCAGCCCGACCGCCCGGCCGGGCGCGGACGGCGGACGGCCGCCTCGCCGGTCAAGCGGGCAGCGGAGGAGCGTTCCTTGCCACTCTACCAGCCACGATCCCTGCGCAACCAGGAGGCATTGGCCCGTCTGTCTGAGTACCGACCTGACCTCATCGTCGTCGTCGCCTTCGGGCAGATTCTCCCCCCTGCGGTGCTGGGGTTGCCTTCTCACGGCTGCCTGAACGTCCACGCCTCCCTGCTCCCCCGTTGGCGCGGAGCGGCCCCCATCGCGGCGGCCATCCTGCACGGCGACGAGCGTACCGGCGTCACCGTTATGCAAATGGATGTCGGGCTGGACACCGGCCCCATCGTCGCCCAGAGGGAGGAGCCCGTCCGCCCCGACGACACGCGGGCGACCCTGGGGGAGCGGCTGGCACATCTGGGGGCTGCGCTGCTGTTGGAGACCCTGCCCCACTACCTCTCCGGCGACCTGACGCCGACCCCGCAGCCGGAGGAGGGCGTCACCTACGCGCCGCAACTGCGTAAGGAAGACGGACGGCTCGACTGGACACGCCCGGCGACGGCCCTCGACCGGCAAGTGCGGGCGTTCGATCCCTGGCCGGGGGCTTTCACCACCTGGCGCGGACGCCGGCTGCGCATCTGGCGGGCCACTCCCCGCCCCGACGTCCCGGTGACCGGGGCGACGGGGATCGTCGTCTCCCTGCGGGACGGCGTCGGCGTCGTCACCGGGGCGGGAGTTCTGCGTCTGGACGAGGTGCAACTGGCCGGCAAACGGCGCATGCCCGCCGTGGACTTCGCCCGCGGACAACGCGATTTCGTGGGGTCGGTGCTGGGGTAGCAGAAAAGTGGGGGGACCTGGCGGCAAAAGTGGAGCGTAGGTTTGTAGACCAACCCACATCGCGGCTGAACCCTGCCTGGTCGCCGAGTTGAGTCCACCCGCAGGGATTTCTGATAGCAGAGTCTAGAGGTGAGTGTTCGGTGGAACAGTATTCGCTCTTCGAAATTGAACCAAAGAGAGCAGAGGATCCTGTAGAAATACAGGACTTGAGAATATTCGAAGGCAATCTGCGTGTTCAAGTTCGTAGTGGGTACTCGGCGAAACAATATCCGCTCTTCGGAGTTGAACTAGAGGAGACGGAGGATCTCGCAAGGGGGCAAGAATGGGGAACTTTCAAAGATAGTCTGCGTGCCCCAATTCATAACTGGTTCGCCTATCCGGCGGGATTTTCCTACAAGGCTGTGGAGTGGAGTATCCGCCACAATGATCTCCACTCAGGACAAGTTATATACGACCCGTTTATGGGCTCAGGTACGACGAACCTAGTCGCCAAAAAACTGGCTATTAACTCTTATGGTGTTGAGGCACATCCGTTCGTGTTCCGGGTTGCCAAAACCAAGATGAACTGGGAGGTTGACCTCGATGAAGTTGCTCGCGCCCTCAGGGAGATAGAGGGCCAGGTAATGGGATTCAGAAGAGGTTTCAGCCACACGGACCTTCGAGCATTCTTAAAAGAAGAGTTCCCTGAATTGGTCTTAAAGTGCTACAATGACAGCACCTTGCTGGAACTGTTTTTCATCCGTAATGCAATTATGCAAAGCAGTTTACCGGAGGATGTGACGGACCTACTTTTCGTAGGGCTTACGAGTGTCCTGCGACAGGTTTCGACGGCGGCTACTGGCTGGCCATACATCGCCCCGAATAAACGAAAGACGACTTCATTGAACAAGAATGCGCTGTATGAATTCTCCCGTCAAATCAGGAAAATGATGAGTGACATTCAGGCAGTCATTCGAGAAGCGGAGCCAAATTTCAGAGAGTCGTATCATCATATCTACAGGGCGGATGCTAGGCATACCCAACATCTGATTCCTAATGAATGTGTAGACCATGTTTTTACTTCACCGCCTTATCTGAACAACTTTGACTATGCCGACCGTACCCGTTTGGAGTTATATTTTTGGGGCGAGGCACAGAGTTGGGGTGATATTTCTAGGACAGTACGCACCAAGTTAATCACATCCGCAACTACGCAAATTTCCAGAGAAGACCCCCGCTACAACCTTTCAGAGGATTTACTACTGGCATGCCCTGACGTCTTCGACTTTTTGAAGAAAGCGGTGACGCAGTTGAGCGCAATTAGGTTGACCCGTGGAGGCAGAAAGAGTTATGACCTTCTTGTCGCCGGCTATTTTAACGATATGTTCCAGGTCATCGGAGAAGTTTACCGGGTTCTGAAGCCCAACTCGAAAGCCGTTTTTGTTCTCGGTGATTCCGCGCCATACGGCGTATATATTCCAACGGATGATCTAATTGGAAGAATTGGGTTAGGTGTGGGTTTCTCCGATTATCGTATTGATGTGCTTCGGGAACGTGGCGGCAAATGGAGGGGCAACCCACAGAGACACAATGTGTCGCTCCGGGAATCTATTGTTACTTTAACGAAGGCGGCGTAGGCTTATGGCGAGCGTTATTGAAAACCCTGGGAGCGCGTTGGGAGAAGCCATCGGCATAGAGATGGAGAAAGCGCTCAACGACTTTCTGACCCGCTTGGTTGAGGGTCGTGGCTATCATTTCTTGAGCAGAAGTCCGGTAAGGAACAAAAGCGGCACTCCCAAGAAACTGCTGCTGTACGATAACTTTGGAACGTCCTATAACATTGACGCGGTGATTGCCAACGAAAGCATGCAGCCCCTAATCTTGATCGAGTCAAAATACATTCGCTACAAAAAACATAACCGGGACAAAGGAAGTTGGATTTGTACGGCTCACCCTGCCATAAGACGACGTTACGACAGCATTCGCAGTTCGATCGCCGTTCTGGCCGGTAATTGGAGTTCGACATCGCTATCTATGATGAAGAGTTTCGACATCAACATCTTTCTCGTGCCATTCTCCAGGATATGTGATTTGTTGTCGGAACACGGGATAGATTTCAATTGGGATGAGAAAGATAGAGAGGCTGCAAGAGAAGCCTGGGAGAGATATTCGTCCCTGACAGACGACCAGAAGTACCAAATTGGGGTAGAGATGGTGAACGTAATCAAGGATGAACTGGAAAGATTAGTGCTGAGCATCCTTGATGACACCATCGAGCGCGAGGTGAGCAGAGTGACCATTGAGTTACATTCGAACCTCGGAGAAGTGAAATCCTACGAATTTGCGACGATCGAAGAGGCTATTGAGTTTCTGAACACTGTCGAGTTGAAAGGGCTATTCATCACGAGTGATTCGCTGACCCTGTTCGACCCACCACCTTCCATTGATGGGTAAAGAACTACCACTATGTAGATGGCTTTCCAGAGCAAGCCCCAGGTCTCCGACCAAAAACTGCGCGGGGGATACTACACCCCGGTACGTTTGGCACGCTACCTGGCGTCCTGGTGGCTCGAAAGTGCTCCACGGCGGATATTGGAGCCCAGCGCAGGGGATGGCAACTTTCTCGTCGCCCTGGCTGAATCCCTTGCCACTCCCTCCTCACGTTTGCAAGTGACCGCCGTCGAGATCGAGGCGGGCGAGTTAGCCAAAGCACGCCGTCGGCTTGAACCTTACCAAGACCGGTTGGAAATCAACTGGATTCGAGACGACTTCTTCCTGGTGTACCCGGAGTTGCGCTTGCAAGGCCCGTTCGACCTGGTGGTCGGCAACCCCCCTTACATCCGTTTCCAGCATTTCGCTGAACGAAGCCGTGACATCGCCTTCAGCCACTTGCGACGGGCCGGCTACCGGCCTACCAAACTGGCTAACGCCTGGATGGCCTTCGTGGCTTTGAGCATCGAACTTCTCGCGGAAGGCGGAGGGCTGGCGATGGTCTTGCCGGCGGAGTTCCTGCAAGTCAAGTACGCCGCGGAACTGCGCAGCCGGTTGAGCCGCTACTTCCGGCGCATCGTACTGATCGGCTTCGAGCGGTTGGTGTTCCCGTTCATTCAACAAGAGGTGATCCTCCTCCTGGCGGACGGCAAACGCTTCGAGCCCTCTGCGGCCGAGATAAGAACCTGGGAGTTTCGGGATGGCGACGATCTCCTCACCGCCATGCCCCGCCTGTCCCGCGACGTGAGCCGACGTCCGGGCAAAATCGCGTCGAACGGGGTGAAGTGGACCGCTTTTTTCCTGGATGACCGGGCTTTTCACGCCTTGCTGGAGTCCAGGGAGCATCCGCACATCTCGCACTTGGGCGATTGGGTGGAGGTTGACGTCGGAGTAGTCACCGGACGGAACAAGTTTTTCGTCATCACCGCCGAGCAGCGGGAACGTCTCGAGGCCCATCCGTTCACCGTGCCTGTGGTGGGACGAACCGGAGTGTTGCGCGGGCTGCGCTTCACGGACGAGGACTTTGCGACCTACCGCGAGCGTTACCCTGCCTACTTGCTGGACCTATCGCGTGTCTCGTCTGTGGGAGAACTGCCTGAGCCGCTCCAGGACTACCTGCGGGCCGGCGAACGGGAAGGAGTCCACCGGGGGTACAAATGCCGCGTTCGCCGACGATGGTTCGAGGTTCCGTCCATATTCGTGCCCGACGGATTCCTCTTCCGTCAAATCCACCGCTACCCTCTGCTGGTGGTCAACGAGGCCAATGTCACGAGCACCGACACCATTCACCGCGTTCGGGCCAGGAGACCCGGCGTCCCCTTGTCCAACCTGACAGCCTGCTTCTTCAACTCCCTGACCCTGGCCTGGTCGGAGGTTCTCGGTCGCAGTTACGGCGGAGGAGTCCTGGAGTTGGAGCCGAACGAAGCCGAAATCCTGCCGCTCCCCTGCGCCACCGACTCCGCCGCCCCGGCCCTGGACGTCCACAAAATAGATACACTGCTGCGGGCAGGCGAGTTTACCCGCGTCCTGGACTACACCGACAAAGTGCTTCTCCAAGAAGGTCTGGGACTGGAACCCGCTACCATTCGTCACCTGCGTCGCGCCTGGGAAACATTGCGCAACAGACGGATCAGGCGGCGATGACTCAAGTCCATTCAGCCAGAGCCCCGCTCCGGCGTCGTATCTGGCGAAACTCACCAATCAACTAGGAGGTTTTGATGTCCGGTCACAGCAAATGGTCTACCATCAAACACAAAAAGGCCGTCAAAGACGCCCGACGCGGCAAACTATTCACCCGTTTGGCGCGTGAGATCACCATCGCCGCGCGGGAAGGTGGCGGCGACCCCGACGTCAACTTCAACCTGCGGCTGGCGATTGACAAAGCCAAAGCGGCCAACATGCCCAAAGACAACATCGAACGGGCCATCAAGCGCGGCACCGGCGAACTCAAAGGCGCGGAACTCTTCGAAGTCACTTACGAGGGATACGCCCCCCACGGCGTGGCCCTCCTCGTGAAAGTGCTGACCGACAACAAAAACCGCACCGTCGCCGAAGTACGCCGCGTCCTCACCCGGCAGGGGGGCACGATGGCCGATGCCGGCGCCGTCGCCTGGCAGTTCGAGCGCAAAGGCTACATCGCCATCGCGCCCGACGGAGCCGATGAGGACACCATCTTCGACATCGCCGTGGACGCCGGAGCGGACGATGTCGTCTTCGGCGACGACCTGATCGAAGTCTACGCCGACGTGAGCAACTTCCAGGCCGTGCGGCAGGCCTTGCAGGACGCCGGCATCCAATTCGAGGCCGCCGAACTGGGCATGTTCCCCAAGACCACCATCCAACTGCCGGAGAAAGAGACCTTGCAGGTGATGGGGATCATTGACGCCCTGGAAGAACTGGACGACGTCCAACAAGTCTACTCCAACCTGGACATCAGCGACGCGGCGATGGCCCAATACGAGGCGGCGGCCTGACCCACAATGCGGGTTCTCGGCGTTGACCCCGGCACCGCCATCACCGGCTACGGCATAGTCGTGGAGGAGGATGGGGAACTGCACGCCCTGACCTTCGGCGTGATCAGAACCCCGGCCGGACAGCCCCTCCCCCGACGGCTCCAGACAATCTACCGGGAACTGCGGGCGTTGACGGAACGGTGGCGACCGGAGACCGCCGCCGTCGAGGAACTTTTTTTCAGTACCAACGTGCGCACGGCGATGAGCGTCGGACAGGCGCGGGGAGTGGCCCTCCTCGCCCTGGCCGACTCCGGCCTGGAAGTGACAGAATACACCCCGTCGGCGGTCAAGCAGGCCGTCACCGGCTACGGCCGGGCGGACAAGCACCAGATGCAAGAGATGATGCGCCTCCTCCTGCATCTTGACTCCGTCCCCCGCCCCGACGACGCCGCCGACGCCCTTGCCGTCGCCATCTGCCACCTCCACTCCGCCCGCCTGCGCTGATTGAACCGGCCGGCGAATCCGAACATGCTTTCCAGACTAAGCGGCACCATCTGGCACATCGGCGAGGGCCACCTGACCGTCCGTATCGGCGGGCTGGGCCTGCAAGTGCGCGTCCCGACCAACGCCCTGAGCGGCCTGAGCGAGGGCGACCCGATCGAACTCTTCACCCACCTGCACGTGCGGGAGAACGAACTGGCCCTATACGGCTTCCGCACCGCCGACGAGCGGGAGATCTTCGAACTCCTGCTCACCGTCTCCGGCGTCGGGCCCAAAGTCGCCCTGACCCTGCTGAGCACCATCACACCGGACACCTTGCGGCAGGCCGTGGCGCAGGAGAAACCGGCCCTTCTCTCGCGCGTGCCGGGCATCGGGACGAAGACGGCCAAAGCGATCATCCTTCATCTCAAGGACAAACTTGCGCTCGGCGCGGGCGTCTCCGCGCCCCCTGTGGACGAGACCGATACTGAAGTCATCGCCGCTCTGACCGCGCTTGGCTTCAGCCTGGTAGAAGCTCAGGCCGCCCTCCAGAGCCTCCCCAGGGACGCAGACCTACCCGTCGAGGAGCGGGTACGGCGGGCGTTGGCCTACTTCGCCGCCTCGCCGGGCCGGTAACGGGCCGCGTCAGCCGCCGATGAACGAGCAGCCCACCTACCGCATCACATCCAGGGCAAGGAAATGGAGGATTCGGTGGACAGGAGACCAAGTTCTGCTGTGACAACGGAAGAGACAACGACCGAGCGACGCACCCTGTGGCAGCGGCTGTGGCGCATCTACGACTCCCGCATCCGCTTCAAAATCATCGCCCCCTACCTGGTGCTGACCCTCGTCGTGGCGATCCTGGGCACCTACGTCGTCACCCAACTATTCGTCTCCTCCGTCGAAGAGCGGCTCAACAACCAATTGCTCAAGGCCGGACGGGTAGTCTCGACCACCCTCGCCGAAGTGGAAAGGGGGCACCTGAAAGCGGCCCGCTCGATCGCCTACGTGGAAGGACTCATCCCGGCATTGGAGGACGGCGACCTGGACACAGTGCGCCGCCTGGCCCTGCCGTCCGCCGCGGGCGAGCGCGTCGAATACCTGCTCATCGTGGGCCAAAAAGGGCAGGAAATCCTCCACGTCCTGCTGCAACCGCAGGGGGAGTACGAGGACGTGGTAGAGTTCGAGGGAACCTCCATGAGCATCGTCCAGAGCCTGCTGGCCTCCGGCGACGCCGCCGCCTCCCCCCGGCGCATCTTCGTCCGCTTCCCATCGGGCGACTACTACTACTGCACCGCCAGCCCCATTGACCGGAGAGGACATCTGGTCGGCGTGATCGTCGTCGGCACCTCGATGAGAACCCTCCTGGCGCGGCTATACTCCACCGCGTTGGCCGACGTCATCATCTACCTCGACGGAGGGCAAGCGGTCGCCTCCACCTTCTACGATAACAACCTGGACGCGCTCGACATCCCCCCCTCGCTGTACGACATCCTCCTTCACAACGAGGACGTGACCGTCTTCAAGGACGAACGCCCCCTGTCCCTGGGCGGCAACGCCTTCCGTCTGGCGCGGGGCCCCCTGCGCGTCGGCAACGACACCGTAGGCGCCTTCGCCGTCGCCCTCCCGCTGGACTACATCATGCAGACCCGCGCCGCCAACCGCAACATCTACGCCCTCCTCTTTACCCTGGCGATGGGAGCCGTCATCCTCCTCGGCAACTGGGTGGCCCAGCGCAT
The DNA here is from genome assembly GCA_027079895.1 of Anaerolineae bacterium. Lineage (GTDB taxonomy): Bacteria > Chloroflexota > Anaerolineae > B4-G1 > B4-G1 > JALWUZ01. Next base: position 265 of record JALWUZ010000489.1, on the reverse strand, counting down.
CACCGACCCCGTCGGGCAACTGGCGGACGCCTCGCGCTCCGTCGCCGAAGGCGACCTCACCCGGCGCACCGGCATCCAACGCCGGGACGAAATCGGCGTCCTGGCCTCCGCCTTCGACAAGATGACCGAGCGGCTGGAGGAGCGCACCCACGAACTGGAAGAGGCCCTCGGACGGCTGCGGGCCATCCTCGCCAGCATCGGCGACGGCGTCGTGCTGGAAGACACCGACGGCGAGTTCCACCCCCTGAACAAAGCCGCCGAGAAC
>JALWUZ010000488.1 GCA_027079895.1 Anaerolineae bacterium | reverse complement strand
CCCCGCCGCCGCCACCCGCGCCGTAGAGCGGCACGGGCGTGGCGAAGGGGACCGGCGTCGGCGTGGGGACGGGCGGCGGCGTGCCCTCCCCCTCCGGCAGCGGCGTCGAAGTGGGACGCGGCCCGGCGTTGGCCGCCGGCGGTGCGGGCAGTTGTAGCCGCCCATAGCCGTAACCGGTGTCCGGCCCGGCGGCCCCCAAATCCACCGCATTGGAAAACAGATAATCCGCCACCTCCTGCCGCGTGAACTGCGGGAAAGCCTGCCAGACCAGCGCGGCCGCTCCGGCGACGTGGGGGCAGGAGGAGGACGTGCCGTGGAACTCCCGCGTGCCGTAGGTCGCGCCGGAGACCCCGGTCGGCGCGGAGATGTCCGGCTTGAGCCGTCCGTCGTCCGTCGGGCCCTGGGAACTGTAGGGGGCGAGGGAGTCGTCGTCCCAGTTGGCCGCGCCGACGGTGACGGAGCCTACGGCGTCGGCCGGCGGGCACAGGCTGTGGTCGGGCACCGGGTAGCCCACGTCCGCCCCGTCCACGAACAGGTCGAAGGTGACGGGGCGGTCGGCGGCGTACCGCTGGATGACGGCGTAGACCGTCTCCCCGCCGGTGTCGTACCGCAGCCATTCGACGGGCTCGTTGCCCACACTGCCGTCCTGAGTGTCCTGCGAGGAGGCCAACTCGTTCCCGGCGGAGTCGTACAGGAACAGGTCGTAGTCCTGGGAGGCCTGCTCCCAATCGTCGTCCCAGTTGAGGGCGACCTGGACGTAGCCGTTGTTGAAGAGGGGCATTTGCTCATCGCCGGGGGCGAACTCGTGGAAGCCGTCGCCGTCCTCGTCGGTGAAGACACCCCGGTAGTGCCCCTCCCCCTCGTTGCCGGCGGAGTTGACCCACAACACGCCGCGAGCGGCCACCTCGTCCACCAGCCGGGAGTCCCAACTGGTGCCGTCGCGGGGGCCGATGAGCCCGCTGGCGGAGTGGGAGATGATGTCCACTCCCTGGGAAAGCAGCCAGTCCACGGCGTCCCCCATCGCGGCGTCGGAGCCGTCATACCAGGCTAAAAAAAGTTCCGCTCCTGGGGCCACCTCGTGGACGATTTCGGCGCAGGCGGCCCCGTGAACCTCCTCGTCGTCGTACCAGCCGAAAGTCTCCAGCGTCACGCTGTCCGGCAGTTCGACTCCCAGAAGGCTCTGGTAGCCAGCGAAGCCCAGGTCGAGGATGCCGATGCGCACCCCCGCGCCGGTCAGCCCGGCCTGGTGCCAGAC
>JALWUZ010000487.1 GCA_027079895.1 Anaerolineae bacterium | reverse complement strand
GCTACGAGGTGCGGAAGTTGCCAATGGCCCAACTTTTCCGAGGACTGGCCCTCCAGTGGCCGGCCTCAGCCTTCCAGGAGATTGTCCCCAATGTGTGACGCTCGCGCCCGTTCCACTTGCTTCCCCTGCCGTTTGTGCTATAATCCCGCTACTGCGAATTATTCGCAATAACGGAGACACGATGGACACACCACGAGACCACCTGCGCGACCTGTTCCGCGCCGCCGGCCGGCGGCTGACCGCTCAACGCCGCCTGGTGCTGGAAGTGCTGGAAGCCAGCACCGAACACCTCGACGCCGAGACACTCTACGAGCGGGCCCGTGTCCACGACCCCAACATCAGCCTGGCGACGGTCTACCGCACCCTGGCCGTCCTCAAAGAAATGGGACTCGTGGAGGAGCACCGCCTGGGCGAGGGGCACAGCCACTACGAATCGGTGCGCGGCGGGCCCCACTACCACTTCATCTGTCAGGGGTGCGGACGGGTCATCGAGTTCGACACTCCTCTCGTGGCCCAGATCGAGCAAGAACTGCGGGACCGGGAGGGCGTCCTGGTTCTCGGAGCCCATCTACACCTGAGCGGCTACTGCGCTCAGTGCCAACAAACTATGCATCAACAAGAGGAGGCCAACAGACAATGAAAGGATTCCCGACACGTCAACCACCGGCGGCCCAGGCTGCCACAACGGAGCAAATCGTCCCCCTGAGCGCACTGAACACCGGTGAGCATGGCGTGGTGGTCGAATTGCTGGGCGGACGGGGGGTACTGGGACGGATGACCTCCCTGGGATTCACCCCCGGCGCGGAAGTGACGGTGTTGCAGAACTACGGGCACGGCCCGCTCATCGCCCGCGTGCGGGACGTGCGCGTCGCCCTGGGCCGGGGCGAGGCGAGTAAAATCCAGGTGCGCCGATGAAAGTCACCGGCGTCGGTCACGCCATCCCCCCGACCGGAGATACCGCCCCGGTCCTGATGGCCCTGGCCGGTCAGCCGAACGTGGGCAAATCCACCCTGTTCAACCTACTCACCGGCCTCAATCAACACGTCGGCAACTGGCCCGGCAAGACCGTTGAGCGCAAGGAAGGCACTTTTACGTTCAACGGGCGCGTCTACCGGCTGGTAGACCTGCCCGGCACCTACAGCCTGACCGCCAACTCCGCCGAGGAGGTCATCGCCCGCGAGTTCATCATCCGCGAGCGGCCCGACGTGGTGGTGGCGATGGTGGACGCGGCCATCCTGGAGCGCAGCCTCTACCTGGTCGCAGAACTGCTCTGCCTTTCCGCCCCGGTGGTCGTGGGACTGAACATGATTGACGTCGCCCGGCAGGAGGGGATGGAGATCGAGCCCGACGTCCTCGCCGCCGCCCTGGGCGTCCCCGTCGTGCCGATGGTCGCCACCAAAAACCAGGGGGTGCGGGAGTTGCTGGAGACGGTGGACCGGCTGGTGAGCGGCGCAATCCCCTACGCCCCCAAGACCCCCCGCATCCGCGCCGACCACCGCGAGGTACTGGAGCGCATCGGGGAATTGGTCGCCGGGTACGTGCCGGAGCCGTATCCGCCGGACTGGGTAGCCATGAAACTCCTCGAAGGAGACCGCGCCGTCACCGCGATGATGCAGGAGAGCATGGGCGACCGCTGGGAGGCGGTCCACGATGTCCTCCGCGCCCACGACGACGCCCTGGTAGCCGTCGCCGGAGGGCGGTACGAGTGGATTGGCCGGATGGTGCGGGCCGCCGTGACCCGCCCCCGCGCCGGCCAGATTGGGCTGACGGAGCGTCTCGACCGCTGGGCCACCCATCCCCTGTGGGGGCTCCTGCTCCTGACCGTCATCCTGGGGCTGACCTTCTGGCTGACCTACGCCATCGGTGCGCCGCTCCAAGACCTCCTCGATACCTACCTGGTGGGCGGACTGGCCGCGCTGGTCGGCGGATGGCTCTCCGGCGCGCCGACCTGGCTCCACGGGCTGGTGGTGGACGGCGTCATCGGCGGGGCCGGCTCCGTGCTGACCTTCTTGCCCATCCTCGTCATCTTCTTCGCCGTGATGGGTATGCTGGAGGACATCGGCTACATGGCGCGGGCGGCCTACGTGATGGACAGTTTCATGCACCTGATGGGACTGCACGGCAAGTCGTTCCTGCCGCTCTTCCTCGGCTTCGGTTGCAACGTCCCGGCGGTGCTGGGCACGCGGGTCATCGAATCTCGCCGGGCCCGCCTCCTGACCATCATCCTCTCCCCCCTGATACCCTGCACGGCGCGGATGGCGGTGGTCGCCTTCCTCGCGCCGGCCTTCTTCGGCTCCGCCGCGACGCTGGTCTCATGGGGCCTGGTACTGCTCTCGCTGCTGGTGCTGGCCCTCTCCGGGGTGCTCATCAACAAAACTATGTTCCGGGGACGCCGGGCGGCGTTCATCATGGAACTGCCCCTCTACCACCTCCCCAACTGGCGCACCATCGGCCTCCTCGTCTGGCAGCGCAGCCTGGCCTTCATCAGAAAGGCCGGCACGCTCATCCTGGTGGTCTCGGTGGTGATTTGGGCCCTCTCGACGCTGCCGTATGGGGAGATCGAGACCAGTTTCCTGGCCCGGATTGGCCGCTGGCTGGAACCGGTAGGCCGTCCGCTGGGCTTCGACTGGCGGCTGATGGTCGCCCTGCTGACCAGTTTCATCGCCAAAGAGAACTCCATCGCTACCCTGGGGGTGCTCTTCGGCTCCGGCGAGGATGTCGGCCTGGCGGATACCCTGGCACGCACCTTCCCGATGCCCACCGGATTGGCCTTCCTGGTGGTGCAGATGCTGTTCATCCCCTGCGTGGCGACGGTCGCCGCCATCCGGCAGGAGACCGGCGGTTGGCGCTGGACGCTGTTCAGCCTCGGCCTCCTCATGCTCATCTCCTGGGGAGTGGGCTGGCTGGCCTTCCGCCTGCTCATGCTGCTCTCTCTGTGAGACGGAGGCCGCTATGTCCAACCTGGAACGCTTCCTCGTCGGCGGGCTGGTGATTCTGGTGCTGCTGGCCGCCGCGGTCATCATCATCACCCCGCGCCTGAAACCCTCCTCCCCCACGACTGAGGAACCCGTAGCGTTGGGGGAGACGGAGACCTACACCGCCCGCGTGGTCGAGATTCTGGACGAGGGCACCGTTGACCTGGGGGACGGCCGTACCCAGCCCTACCAGCGGCTGCTCCTGCGGGTCGAAAACGGCCCCCTGGCCGGGCAGGAGGTCGAGGTCGAGGAGGGCACCGTCAACATCATCAACAGCGAGCGGCTCTTCCGCCCCGGCGACCGCGTCTTCCTCCAGCGCGTCGCCAGCCCCAACGGCGACCGCTTCTACATCTCCGACTTCGTCCGCACCGCGCCGCTCTTCTGGATCGGCGTCCTGTTCCTGGGTCTGGTGCTGCTGATTGGGCGCGGAAGCGGCCTCCGCTCGCTGACCGGCACCCTATTTAGCCTGGTCGTAGTCTTCTTCTTCATCCTGCCGCAGATTGTGAAAGGCCGCGACCCGGTGACGGTCAGCATCATCGGTTCGACGGTCTTGTTGGCCGTCTCGACCTACCTGGTCTACGGCTGGAACTCCAAAGCCCACGCGGCGGTCATCGGCATGCTGGTGAGCCTGATTCTGACCGGCCTGCTGGCCTGGCTGTTCGTCGGCTGGACGCGGCTGACCGGCATGAGCGCGGAGGAGAGCGCGTACCTGGTGCTGGAACTGGGGGCCGACCTGAACTTCCGCGGGTTGGTGCTGGGGGGCATCATCATCGGCGCGTTGGGGGTGCTGGACGACATCTGTATCGGCCAGTCGTCGGCCATCTTCGAGTTGGCGAACGCCAACCGGACGCTGAGCTGGCAGCAACTCTTCCGCCGCAGCCTGAACATCGGGCGCGACCACATCGCCGCGATGGTCAACACCCTGCTCTTGGCCTACGTGGGCGCCTCCCTGCCGCTGATGCTGGTCTTCACCATCTACCAGGAACCGCTCTGGCAGCGGGTCAACCGCGAGCCGATCGCCGAGGAGATCGTGCGTACCCTGGTCGGCAGCGTGGGACTCGTGCTGGCGGTGCCCATCACCAGTCTGTTCGCTAGTTGGCTGGCCCGCTGGGAAATCAAAAAGGCCGGGTGACGCGCCCGTCCCCGGCCCTCTTTCCACTGCCGTCAGTCAATCAACCCTCTCTCACCCGCGCCCCTACCTCCCGCTCCAGCCGCCGGATGATCTTCCGCCGCAACTTAGTCACCTCCTTGTCGGTCAGCGTGCGGTCGGCGGCCTGGTAGGTGAGCCGGTAAGCCAGGCTCTTCTTCCCCGCGCCGACCTGCTCCCCGCGATAGACGTCGAACAGGGCGACGGAGCGCACCAACGCCCGCCCCGTCTGGGCGATGAGGTCGCGGACGCGCACCGCCGGCACCTCCTCGTCCACCACCAGGGCCAAGTCCTCGTACACCGGCGGATGGACTGAGAGCGGCTTCATCGCGCGCACGCCGCCCCACCCCGCCAGCAGCCCGTCCAGGTCGAACTCCAGCGCGACGACCGGCTGGGACGGCAGGCCGAATGACTCCCGCACCAGCGGATGCAACTCCCCCAGCACGCCCACCACCTGCTCCCCGACGCGCACCTGGGCGCAACGGCCGGGGTGGAAAGCGACGTGCCCCCCGACCTCGAAGACCCCTTCCAGCCCCAGGCCGTCCAGCAGGGCCTCGACGACCCCTTTCAGGTCGTAGAACCCCAGCGGCGACCGGTCCTGACCCGTCAGCCAGGAGCGCGGCTCGCGCGGGC
>JALWUZ010000486.1 GCA_027079895.1 Anaerolineae bacterium | reverse complement strand
GGTCATCAGCGCGAACGGGGCGGTGCTCCACGCCGACGGCTTCAGCGCGGTAGCCTCCGGCGGCGACCTCGTCGTCTACCCCTCCGGCGACGGGCCGCACGGCAGCGACCTGTGGGCCGTCACCCGCGACGGCGGACGCTGGCTCACCCCCACCCTGTTGACCAGCAACTCCCCTTACACTTACAACGCCCAGCCGGCCCTCTCCGCCGACGGCCGCCGCGTCGCCTTCGACTGCGGCGACGAGTTCTACGCCGGAGCGGGCACCGCCTTGTGCGAGGCGCAGACCGACGGCAGCGGCTTCCGCGTCCTACTGACCCCCGACCAGGGCCCCGGCGGCAGCGACTCAAAAGCCCTCCACCACCCGGACTACGCCCCCGACGGCGGCCTGGTCTTCGAGGCGGACTGGAACGGCGAGCAGATCTGGCGTCTGCCGCCGGGCAGCGCGTCCCTGCCGCAACTCATCGCCGCGCAGTTCAGCAACGACAACTCCCCCTGCGTCCTGCCCGATGGGCGCATCGTCTCCCTGTGGCTCGAGCGGCCCGGCAATCCCTCCGGCCAGCACGAAATCAAGGTGATGGCCGCCGATGGCAGCGCGTCCACGATGGTGCTCACCGGCGTAGACGTGGCCGACGGCGGGATCGGTTGTGGAAGATGAAAGCGATCTCAGTGATTTTTTAACCCTTTCGATACCTGTCCATCACCGTGACCTCATAGAATGAACGGATAGCGACCAAGAGGAATGGCCTTGTGAGGAGAATGCGCTTCCTGGTAGCCACGCTCGTCGTCTGGCTCTTTCTTTTTTACAACATCGAGCGGCTCAGCGCGTCCACAGACATCACCGGAGCGGCCTACTTCCTCGTTCCCGTGGCCGGAGCCTTCACACTCCTCGCCCCGCGCTTCATCCACGTGCCGCTGGCGGCCTCGTTGACCATCACTACAGCGGCCCTCTTGGGCCTCAAGGCGGCCTGGTGGCGGGAATGGGGCTCATCGCTGCCCTGCACGTTGATCGAAGTCGGCACCGTCTGGCTGACCGTCATCCTGGCGCAGCGGGTCAGCGACGGAATCGGGGAGTTCGAGGACGCCGTACAACACATCAGCGTCGGCGCGGTCGGCCATCCGGTGGACACCGCCACCGATGGGCGTGAGGAAATGTATCGGGAACTGAAACGTGCCCGTCACCACCGGCGACCGCTGGGGCTGATGTCCATCGGCCTCAACGACGACTCCATCCAGGTCGCCCTGGACAAAATCGTCCGCGAAGTGCAACAGGCGATGATGAAACAGTACATCCTCTCCGGCATAGCCGGGACCCTCGGCGACATCTTCGAGGATTACGACGTCGTGGCCCGCGACAACGACCACTTTCTAGCCTTGCTGCCGGAGACGAACGGTGAGCAGTTAGCCTTGATAGCCGAACAGGTCCGCCGCACCGTCGCTGAACGGTTGGGCGTCACTCTCCAAATCGGCCTGGCCTCCTTTCCCCACGATGCCACCACCTTCGACGGGCTGGTGGAGAAAGCAATCCGAACAATGAAACAGTCAGGGCGGGGCACAAAGGAGGAGCAAAATGGAACTGGTCGTCGTTCACACAGCGCGGGCGACCGCCCGCCGGACAACATACCACATCGTTAAACGAGCGTTGGACATCCTCATCTGCCTGGCGACCTTACCACTCACTCTCCCCTTGATGGGACTGTGTGCCCTTGCCGTGCGCCTGGACTCCCCTGGCCCGGCCATCTTCATCCAAGAACGCATCGGCAAAGACGGCCGTCCGTTCAAAATGTACAAATTCCGCACCATGCGGCACAACCTCGACGACAGCATGCACCGCGCCTTTATGAAGGCCTTCGTTCACGGCGAAATCGGCCCCCGCCCCACCATCCTGCCCCACAGCAAAGCCTTCCGGCGGGCCTTCGCCGTCCTCGCCGCCGGAAGCGAGCGGCCGGGGGACGAGGTCTACAAGCCCCTCCAAGCCTCGCAAGTGACCCGCGTCGGCCGCTTCCTGCGCAAAACCAGCCTGGATGAACTGCCGCAGATCTTCAACGTCCTCCGAGGAGAGATGAGCCTGGTCGGCCCGCGCCCCAACGTCCCCTGGGAAGTCGAGGAGTATCAGCCCTGGCACCACGAACGCCTGGAAGTCCTCCCCGGCATCACCGGCCTGGCTCAGGTACGCGGACGGAGTGGCATAAGTTTCGATACCATAGTAAAATACGACATTGAGTACGTAGAAAACCAGAGCCTCTCCCTGGATTTGAAGATCCTGTTCCAGACGGTGATGACGGTTCTCTCCGGGCGCGGTTCGAGTTGACCCCCCACACACAATCCGACACCCAGGAGTGGAAACCAGGTTTCGGCGGGAACCTGGTCTTTCCTTTCCCTGCCGCTACGCCCCCGGCCACCGGCCGGCCGACACAGGAAAGCACTATGGAACTCAAACGATACCTCCTCGTGCTCTTGCGCGGGTGGTGGCTGATACTTCCATCAATCCTCGTCGCAGTGAGCGCAGCCCTGGTGATCACCTACAGCCAGACTCCCATCTACCGCACGGCGGCGACCTTCGTCGTCAGCCCCAGTTCCGCCTTCGGCGACGTGAACGAGGTCATCCGGGGGCTCGACACACTCACCAAGCGGGACGCCATCCTGGCGACCTACGCCCACATCGCCGCCAGCGACACCATCGTCAAACAAGTCTACCGCGAACTGAACCTGACCGCCGAGCAGAAAAAATACCTCAACGTCACCAGCGAACTGATCCCCCCGACCAACATCATCAAGGTGATCGTGGAAAGCGACGACCCGGAACTGGCCCAGACCTGCGCCAACCTGGTGGGGCAGAAGACCATCGAGTACATCCAGGCTCTCGACGAGGTGTACGACATGAAGCCCCTGGACGCGGCCTACAAACCGCGTCACCCCTCCAAGCCGGACACGACCCAAAACCTGCTCCTGTCCGTCATCCTGGGGACCGTCGTCGGCGTGGGATTGGCCTTCCTGCGGGAGTACCTCTCCTCCACCGGCCAGAGCATCGCCGGTGAGACGATCATTGACGGCGAGACCGGCATTTACAACCGCCACTACTTCCTGCAACGGTTGAGCGAGGAACTGAGCCGCGCCCGCCGCCATCACTACCCCCTGGCGATAGCGTTGCTGACCGTCGGGCGGCTGGACATGATGCCGGATATGCGCCTCCCCCGCCTGCGGAACGAGGCTATTCGGCGGGTCGCCCTGTTCCTCAAGCAGTACCTGCGCGAGGAAGACCTGGTGGCCCGCTTCGAGGGGGATACCCTGGCCCTGCTCTTCCCCTACACCTCCGGCGTGGACGCCGAAAAACTGGTGCAAAAACTCCACACTCGCATCGAGTGGAACGTCTTTGACCTGGAAGAGGCCGGGTTGAAACTGAACCTCTCCGCCGTCTCTGGAGTGTGCGCCTGCAACGGCGACCACACCAGCCGCGACGTCCTCATCGCCCGGGCGAAACGGGCTCTGCAAAAGGCCGACGGCGAGGGATACGGCACCGTCTACCTCTTTGGCGAAGAAATGGACCTCCTACCGTGAGACGATTCTGCTTCTCGCTCCTGATACTCTGTGGACTGCTCGGAGCCCCGCTGCGCTCGCTGGCCGCCCCGACCGCCGACCCGCCTACGCCCACCCCAGCCGCCCCGACCGGCGAGACCGTCCGCCTCTCCCTGGCGGACTTGGGGTACGACGAGGAGAGCCTGACCAGCCCCTGCTCCGGCACCCAGTACACCTTCCGCCTGCCCCTCGACTGGCGGGTCACTGACGGCCTCCTCGACCTGGAGTACAGTTACACCTACATCCCCCTGACCACCGACGAGCCGCCCCGCTCCTACTTCGGCGACCTGCAAGTCTCCCTCGACGGACAGCCGCTGGCCGCCTGGCCGCTCTACGAGCCCCACCAGGAACACCGCCATTGGCGCGTGCCGCTGCCGCCGGCCACGTTCAACGACGACCCCGGCGGGCGGCGCACCCTCGACATCGCGCTGGAAGCGGCCGTCCTCTGCAACGTCCCGCACCGGGGGACGCTCGTCATCCACTCCACCTCCGCCCTCGAACTGCGCTACCGCCTCGTCCCCCTCACCCCCGATTTGGGGGACTACCCGCGCCCGTTCTACCAACGCTCGTTCGACCCCGACCTGGTCTACTTCGTGCTGCCTGAGCGACCCTCCGCAGCCGAGGTACAGGCCGCCGCCGACATCGCTGCCCGCCTGGGGGAACTGACCTCCGGGATGGTGCTCAGCGCGACGACCGACGCCGTCCTGCTGGGGAATCTGCGAGCCGGACGGGTGATCTCCACGCACCTCATCGTCGTGGGGCAGCCGGCGACCAACCGCCTGACCCGCTGGCTGGACGAGCACGGCTACCTGCCGCTCGCCACCCGTCCCGCCACGTCGAGCCTGAGCCTGCGCGGCCCGACCGCGGCCCCGGAGACGACGGCCGGCGGCGACTACGGCTACACCGTCACCATCACCAACACCGGCTCCGCCCCGCTGAACGGGCTCACCCTCACCTTCACGCCCCCCGGCTACGCCGTGCCGGACGACTGCGACCCGCCCTGCACCGTCACCGACGAGGGGGTTCGCTGGCAGCCGGTCGCGCTCCCGCCGCACGGCTCCGCCGCCTTCCACGTCACCGTCGGCTTCACCGCCACCCTCCCGGCGAGCATCACCCTCCCCTCGGACAGCCGCGCCGTCCTGCGCGGCCCGTCGGGAGAACCGCTGAACGCCGTCGCCCTGGCCGCCGACTCGGACGCGCCGGAGGCCCTCACCCCCGCCGGAAGCGACCTCTTCGTCTGGGAGGGCCGCCCGCTGCCCCCGACCGACGGCCTGCTCCAGGAGATCATCTCCCCCTGGAATCCGCGGCGGGCGGTGCTCGTCGTCACCGGCGGCGACGAGACGGCCATCCGCAAGGCGGGGATGGCCCTGGGACTGGCGGGCGGCCTCCCGTTCTTGAGCGGCCCGGTGGCCCAAGTGTGGGCGGTGCGCCCCCTGGCGGCCGCCGCCTCCTCTCCGGCGGACGCATTCACCCTCGCCGACCTGGGCTACACCGACAAGACGCTCTACGGGGAGGCCTCCATGCAGAGCCTCTCCTACCGCTTCTCCATCCCCCTGGACTGGGAGCCGACAGCGGACGCCACGTTTCGCCTCCGGTTCAGCCACGCCGCCACCCTGGACGGGGACGTCTCCACGTTGACCGTCCTGCTCAACGGCACCCCCCTGGCTGGCATCCCGCTGGACGAGGGGAACGCCGTCCACGGCGACGTGGAGATACCGCTGCCCCCTGAGCGAATCCGGCGCGGCACCAACAACGAGATCACCGTCCAGGCGTGGCTGGAGGCCGACCGGACGTCCTGCGAGCGCATCAACCGTCAACAGGTCTGGCTGACCGTCTACGGCGACTCCGCGCTCTCCATCCCTCACCAGGAGCAGAAGCCGCAGCGGTTGGATTTGCACGACTTCCCCTACCCCTTCGACGAGCAGGCCGATTTGAGTACGGTGCTGTTCGTGCTCCCCGCCTCCCCCACGTCGGCGGATGTCGAGACGCTGCTCAAAGTAGCCGTCCTCCTGGGGGATGCCGCCGATGGCGACGGCGCACTGCCGCGCGTCGCCCTGGGGGATGACCTGGACGAGGCGACGCTGAGCCGCTATCACCTCATCCTCATTGGCCGCCCGTCGCGACACCAACTCCTGTCCCGAATCAACGACCGCCTTCCGCAGCCCTTCATCCCCGGCAGTGACCTGGTTGAGCAGCAAGTCGGCGCGGTCTACCTGCGGTTGCCGGAGGAGGTCAGGCTGGGATACCTCCAGGAGATGCCCTCCCCCTGGAACGGGGAGCGGGCTCTGCTGCTCATCGCCGGCACGACCGACGAGGGGGTCTCCTGGGCCGCCGCCGCCCTGGAACGGGCCTGGAAACTGCACGGCAACCTGGCGGTCGTTCGGGCCGGAGGCGCGGAGGTGGAAACTGTGGACACGCGCGGCCTGACAGCGGCCGGTCAAGCCGCCGCCGTCGCCACCGCCATCCCGGAACTCTCTCCGGCGGCGACGGCGACGCTTACCCCCACCACGTCACCGGCGGCGACGGCCACCCCATCACCCACCGCCGCCTCCGGCGCGACCGGCCACCGTCATCCGGGGCTGCCCCTGTGGGCCAAAGGAGTGGTGGGGTTCACCGGCTTGCTCGTCGTGGCGATCGGCGTCGGGGCCATCTACCGAGTGTGGAGACGCCGGAGCCCCCGTTGACGCGGCGGCGGGAACGGTGGTAAACTTATGCCCATTCCGAAGCAAGGGGGACGCCATTCATCGCCGGCCATCGCCTACATCCTGCTCCGCTTCCCCCACCTGACCGAGACCTTCATCGCCGAGGAGATCCGCGCGGTGCAAGCGCACGGGGGGACGGTGCGCATCTACTCCCTGTTGCGTCCCAAGCCGGGGCCGGTGCATCCCACCTCGCGGGAACTGTCGCGCTACGTGGAGTACGCCCCCGCCGTCCACCATCCGTCGCTCTGGCTGGCGCAGGCCTACTTCCTGCTCCGCTCGCCTGGCCTCTACCTGCGGCTGCTGTGGCAGTTGATGAGCCGCCCCGCGCCGCGAGCGTCCTGGCGTCTCAAGCGGCTGCTCGTTTTTTGGAAAGGGGTGGCCCTGGCCCGCCGACTGCTCGACGTGGAGGTGGACGTGATTCACGCCCATTTCGCTTGGCTCGCGGCGGCGGCGGCTATGACCATCTCCCAACTACGCGGTCGCCCGTTCACGGTGACGGCCCACGCCGCCGACATCTACTCCCCGGAGAGCGACCTGCTCTGTCTCGTGGCCGGAGCCGCCGCCAGAGTGGTCACCATCTCGGAGCACAACCGGCAGACGATCGCCGCTCGCTGCCCCCGCGTCCCGCCGGAGCGTCTCACCGTCATCCACTGCGGCATTGACCGGGAGCGGTTGCGCCCGCCGACGCAGACGCCGTCCCGCCCGCCGCTGCGCATCATCTCCGTCGGGAGCCTGGTCGAAAAGAAGGGGCACGAGTACCTCGTCCGGGCCTGTCGGCTGCTCAAGGAACGGGGGCTCGATTTCCACTGCACCATCGTTGGATGGGGGGACCCGGCCCCGCTGAGGCGGCTCAGCGCCGCCCTGGGCGTGGCCGACCTGGTGACGCTGGCCGGGCCGCGCGGCCAGCCCTGGGTCTACGACGCGCTGCGCCGCAGCCATATCTTCGTCCTGGCCTGCGTCGTGGCCCAGAACGGCGACCGGGACGGCATTCCGGTGGCGATGATGGAGGCCCTGGCGTTGAAAGTGCCGGTCATCTCGACGCCGGTCTCCGGGGTGCCGGAACTGGTGCGCGACGGCGAAACCGGGCTCCTGGTCCCCCAGCGGGACGCGCCGGCGTTGGCCGAGGCCATCATGCGTCTGGCGGAGGACGAGCCGCTCCGTCGGCGTCTGGGGGAGAACGGGGCCGCGTTGGTGGCGCACGAGTTCGACATTCGGGAGAACGGGCGGCGGCTGCTGGCGGCTCTGACCGCCGTCGGGCAGACGCGCCCGTGACCGTCCCGTGGCGACAATCGGCCAAGAGGGAGAGATAGTGCGCAAAATCTTCATCGTCGGCTGCCCGCGCTCCGGTACCACTCTGGTACAGGAGATGCTGGCGGCTCACGGGGATGTCTACACCCTGCGGGAGACCCACTACTTCAGGAAAATCCGGCGGCGCGGACGACTGCGGCTGCTGGATTACCTGTTCCTCTCCCCGCGTCGCGTCCGGGCCGCCTACGCCTTCATCGCCGACGCCAACGACCTGCTGGTCGGGCACGACCCCTCCGCCGTCCACACCCTCCGCGCCGCTGCCCGCTTCTTCGACCGGCTCATGACCGCCGAGGCCCAGGCGCGGGGCCGCTCCGTCTGGGTCGAAAAGACCCCCCTCCACCTGTTCGATATCCGCCTGATACGGCGGCTGATTCCGGCGGCCCGTTTCGTCCACGTGATTCGGGACGGGCGGGACGTGGTGGCCTCCCTGGTGGACGCCGCCCTCCGCTACCCCCAGACGTGGGGCAAGTTTCGGGACGTGGAGGCGGCGATCGAACTCTACAACCGCTCCCTGGCCGAGTCGCTGAAGTACCTGACCGCCCCCGGCCACCACTTTGTCTCCTACGAGCGGCTGCTGGAATCGCCGGAGGCGGTCGGACGGCGGCTGTACACCGCGTTGGGGCTGACGGTGCCGTCCACCCAACCGGCTCTAGACGCCGTTCATCGCCGCCTCGTCCGCCCCGACGAGGGCTGGAAAGAAGCGCACCGGGGGGCGGTCGTGGACACTCGCCGGGTCAAGTTCCGCCGCCTCTTCGACGCCGCGCAGCAGCGGCTCGTCGCCGGGCGGGTCCTGTCGCCGCCGCCGGAGTTGGAGGAGCGTTGGCTATGAAACCCCGTCTCCCGTCGCTCTCCCTCTCGTTCGGAGGCCGTCCCCTGCGCCGCCGCCTGGAAACGGCCTGGGCGATGGCGCGTCCCCTGCTGCCGCCGGTGTTGCTGCTGGCCGCCGTCCTCCTGGGGGCGGTCTCCGGCTTCCTGGCGACTAAACTCCCTCTGGAAGCGGTGGTGCTGGCCCTGGCCGGACTGCTGGTCGTCATCGTCGCCCTCTCCCGCCCGGAATTGGTCATCCTCCTGATGCTGATTACCAGTTCCTCGATCTACGACCGGCGGCAGATTCCGACCATCCACGTGGGGTTCGGCTTCACCGCCATCGAGTTGACGTTGATCTTCCTGCTGGGGCTGGTCATCGCCCAGTCGCTGGAACGTCGGCGGAAACCGTACATCAAAACCGCGCTCGACCTGCCCGTCGCGCTCTTTTTCCTCTCCAGTTTCGTCTCCCTCCTCAACGCCGTGCTGAACCTGGACACCGACATTGACCTGATGGAGTACCAGTGGCGCATTCTGTTCAACTACCTCTCGTTCTTCGCCGTGACCAACCTGGTGCGGGACGCCCGCCAACTGCGCACTCTGCTCGTCGGCATGTTCGTCGTCGCCGCCGTCGTCGCCGCCCTGATGCTCGTCCAACAGGCGGTGGGCACGACGGTCGTCATCCTCCCCGGCCGGGTGGAGACTGCCGGGGTGGGCGAGAGCGACTTCTACGGCGTGACCCGTATCCTGCCGCCCGGCCAATCGCTCATCCTGGTGATGTTGATGCCGGCCATCATCCTGCTCGCCACTCACGAGCGACTGGGCCGCAAGCGGCCCCTGCTGCTCCTGGTGACGGTGCTCCTGCTCATCGCCCAGGCTTTCACCTTCAACCGGCGGATGTGGGTCGGGACGGCGATCGCCATCATCGTGGTCTTCGTCCTCAGCACCCGTGAGCAGCGCAAGAAACTGCTGACTTTCTTCATCCTCTTCGCCATCGCCGGTGCGCTGGTCATCCCGCTGGTGACGATGTTCGTCCCCCGGCTGGGGGTCATCTTCAACGCGCTCTACGTCCGCGCGGCCTCCCTCTTCTCCGGCGCGGAGGTGGAGTACAGTTCCTCGTGGCAGTGGCGCGTGATGGAGATCGGCTACGCCAAGCGGGTCATCCGGGAACATCCCCTGCTCGGCATCGGGCCGGGGAACGACTACCGTCCCCGCGTGCGGCTCAACGACCGGCTCACCGGGTACATCCACAACGGCTACTACTTCGTCCTGACCGATATGGGGCTGGTGGGGTTAGGGGTGCTGGCCTGGCTCTCGGCACTTTTCCTGAAGCGCGGGTTTACCCTCTGGCGGGCCATCCCCGACGGCACTTTCCGCGCTGTCGCCCTGGGACTGGCGTTGAGTTACGTGACGGTGCTCATCACTTGCGTAGCGGCTCCGGCCTTTATGGAGTGGTATTGGACGCCGGTACTGGGGGTGATGTTCGGGATCAACGAGGTGATCTACCGCCTGAACGGCGTCGGCGGTGAGGGGAGGTCTGTCCGATGAGCGCGGACGAGGTTCAACGGGACGACCTGCTCCATCGGCTGCTGGGGGGCACGCTCTACACCGGTTTCGGCACCGGATTGCGCACCGTCGCCAGCATCGCCTCCGCCAAGATTATGGCGACTTACTTGCCCAGCCACGACTTCGGCACTACGGTGTTGATCGAACTGGTCGCCACTTTTTTGCGGATGGTCAGCGGATTGAGCATCGGCATCGCCGCCATCCGTCTCCTCACGCAGAAGGACGAGGCGGAGCACGCCGCCATCGTGGATACGGTGGTCATCTTCCGCTTTCTGACCTTCGTCCTGGTGTCGCTCGCCTTCCTGGGGACGCGGGGCTGGGTCTACCGGCTCTTTGGCGAGGGCGATGGCGCGGCCCGGACGGAGGGTTTGACGCCGCTCATCCTGGCCTTCACCCTGGTACTGGCCTATCAGATGGTGCTCAAGCAACTGCTCCAGGGGCTCTTCCGCTTCAAACAGATGGCGGCCATTGACGTCCTGGGCGGCGTGCTCACCGTCGCGCTGCTCGCGGTGTTCCTGATTTGGCGGCATGCCGGGCTGGTCGGGGCGGTGATGGCCCGCATCATCGGCACCGGCGTGACCGCGCTCCTGTTCTACCGCGCCCTGCCGACCCGCAAGGGGCTCACCTTCCGGCGGGACCTCCTGCGCGAGATGTTGTCCTTCAGTTGGCCGCTGCAACTGAACGAGATCATCACGTTCACCTACCGTTCCTTCGGTACTGTGGTGGTCGCCACCACTTTGACCCCCGCCGCCGTCGCCATCCTGGCCGTCGCCGGGAAGATACCGAATAACTTCCGCCGCCTGTACGACGCCTTCCGCTCCGTCTACTTCCCCAACCTGTCCGGCCTGGTCGCCCGACAGGATTACCGCCGTGCCCAGCGGATGCTCAACGCCACGCTGCGGGCTGTCGCCTTCCTGATGACGTTGGCGACGGTGTTCGCCTTCGTCTTCCAGCGGGAACTCATCCTCTTGTTCTACTCCGATCAGTACCTGTCCGCCGGGCCGCTCTTCGTCCTGCTGATGCTGGCGACGACCATTGACGTGGTGATCTTCGTCCTGGGCAACTCGACGGTCGCCGCCGGGAACTCCAAAGCCCCGCCGGTGGTCAACGTGCTCAACACCATCTTGACGGTCATCGGCAATCTGACGTTGGTGCCGCCGCTGGGGGTCATCGGGGCCGTGCTGACCCGCATCGTCACCCGCGTGCTCACCTTCCCGGTCAACGTCTGGTTTCTGCGGCGTACCGGACTGTACCCCAGGGTGTTGGATTGCGTCAAGCCGCTCGCCCTGTTCGGAGTGCTCTACGGAGTCGCCCTCTGGATTCGACCGGGGTCGTGGCTCGGCCGGCTGCCGTTCCTGGCCCTGTTCGTCGCCGCCAGCCCGCTGTTTTCCATCGTCACCGCCGCCGACGTGCGGATGGTATGGCGCAGTCTGGCCCGTCTGCGGCGGAGGCGGGCGGGCAACGGAGGATGAGATGCGCGTCTTGGTGCTGACCAGTTACGTCCCCTATCCCCCCAACGCGGGGGCGAAGATTCGGGTCTCCAACCACATGCGGTACCTCTCCCGCGAGCACGAGGTGGTGCTGCTGTGTCCGGTGCGTCCCGGCTCCGGGCAGGCGGAGGCGGCCCGGCGGTTGGTCGGGGAGTATTGCAGCGCGGTCGTCCCCGTCCCCTGGCACAAGCGTTCCAAGATCAGGTTTCTGCCCCACCTGGGGCGTTACATCGCCAGAGGGGAGCCGATCGGCAATCTGACTTTTTATTACGAGGAGTTGGCCGCCGCGCTCCACGACCTCACCGCCCGCCGCCGTTTCGATGTGATTGACGTGCATCACGGCTATATGGGCCCGTACATCGAGCACATCGCCCCGCAGAGCAGGGCCCGCACCGTGTTCTCGCTGCACAACGTCCCCTACGTCCAGTGGTGGCGGATGATGCTGGCGGAACGGGACCCGCTCCAGAAACTGCGCCTGTTCCGGGACTGGCTGTTTCAGAAGCACGCCACCCTCGCATACGTCCGCCGCTACGACCGTACCATCGTGGTCTCCGAGCGGGACCGGGAGATTTTGTTGCGGGATGCGCCGCAGGCGGACGTGGTCGCCGTGCCGACGGGGATGAACAGCGACCGGATGGCCGTCCTGCCGCCGCCAGAGGACTTCCGCCACCTGATGTTGGTCGGCTCGATGTACTACCGTCCCAACGTAGACGCGGCCCGCTTTCTGGCGCGGGAGATCTTCCCCCGGATTCGGGCGCGGGTGCCGGACGCCCGTCTGTTCATCATCGGGGCGCATCCGCCCCGGAGCGTGCGCCGCCTGGGGGAACGGGTGGCGGGGCTGACCGTCACCGGGTACGTGGACTCAGTGCGGCCCTACTACGAGCGGGCCTGTCTCAACCTGGTGCCGCTGCGGGCCGGGAGCGGCATCCGGGTCAAGATTTTGGAGTCGCTGGCCTGGGGCCGGCCGGTCGTCACCACGACGTTGGGCTGCGAGGGGCTGTCGGTGAGACACGGCGAGCACCTCATCATCGCCGATGGAGCGGAGGAGTTCGCCGCCCAGGTGGTGCGGCTGATGAACGACCGGCAGGCATGGCATCGTCTGGCCGCCGGGGGGCGGCGGCTGATAGAGGAGGTCTACGACTGGCGGGTCGTCGGACGGCAACTGGTGGCCGCCTTTTCGACGTGGTAAGGGCGAAGCCGTTGCATTGCTGTTGGGGGGCGTCGGGTGGGCGATGGCACTGCCATCGCCTACCTCTTTGCGAGATGGGGCGGGGCCGGTTTTGCGGTACTGACGGCCCGATGGTATAATCCTCCCCTGTGGACAGGCGATGGAGGTTAGGGCTTGGTCTGGCCGTCAGCGCGGCGGCGTTGCTGCTGGCCCTGCGCGGCATCGAACTGCACCGGGTGGCGGCGACGTTGGCCCAGGGCGACTACCTCTACCTCGTCCCGGCGGGGCTGGGACTGGTCGGCTACCTGTGCGCCCGTGCCGCCCGCTGGCGGCTGCTGCTCGAAAACCGCGTCAGCCTGTCGCGCTGCTTCTGGATTACCAACATCGGCTACCTGGTCAGCAACATCCTCCCCTTCCGCCTGGGCGACCCGGCGCGGGCGGTGGTGGTGGGCCGGGACGAGACCGTCTCCACCGCTGCCGCCCTTTCGACTGTCGTCGTGGAGCGGGTGCTGGATATGCTGGCGGTGGTGCTGCTCCTGGCGATGGTGCTCCCCTTCGTCGCGGGCAGCGGTGACGCCGTGCCCTTTGGCCTGGCGGCGGGCGGGGCGGCGGTGGCGGCCCTGGTCGTGCTGGCGTTCCTGGCCTGGCGGCCGGACTGGGGCCGACGGGCCATCCGTCGGGCCCTGGGGGTGGTGCCGGGCGTGGATCGGGAGCGGTGGGCCCGGTCGCTGGACGGCCTGCTGGACGGCCTGGCCCCGCTCCGCTCCCCGCGTCTGGGGATGAGGTTGCTCCTCTGGTCGGCGGTGGCCTGGGGAACGGTGGTCGGGTTCTACTGGGCGTTGCTCCGCGCCTTCTGGCCGACGGCCCCGCTGACGGCGGCGGTTTTCCTCGTCTGCGTCGTCGGCCTGGGGATGGCGGTGCCCTCGTCGCCGGGGGCGGTGGGGGTGTTCCACGCCATCGCCCGCTACGGCCTGACGGTTCCTTTCGGCGTGCCGCCGGAGCAGGCCGTCACCGTCGCCTTCGCCATGCACGGCTTCCAGTACCTCCTGGGCTGCGCGTTGGGACTGGTCGGCCTGGGGGTGGAGGGGCTGTCGCTGGCCTGGGTGAGCCGGAAAGTGGCTTGAAGGAGACTTACAATGACGAAACGGTATCTGGTGACCGGTGGAGCGGGCTTCATCGGCAGTAACTACGTCCACCGCCTCCTGGGGCGCGGGGAAACGGTGACGGTTTACGACAACCTCTCGCGGCGGGGTTCGGAGGCGAACGTGGCCTGGCTGCGGGCGACTCACGGCGCGGACTCCTTCCGCCTGGTCGTCGGGGACGTGCGGGATTACGAGACGCTGGCGGCGGCGGCGCGGGGCGTGGACGTGGTGGTGCATCTGGCCGGGCAGACGGCAGTGACGACCTCGGTCGAGGATCCGCGCTTCGACTTCGAGGCCAACGCGCTGGGGACTTTCAACGCGCTGGAGGCGGCCCGTCACGCCGGAACGAACCCGGTCTTCCTCTACGCCTCGACCAACAAGGTGTACGGCGGGATGGAGGACGTGGCGGTGGAGGAGCGGGAGACGCGCTACGTCTACCGCGCCCTCCCGCTGGGAGTGCCGGAGACGCAGCCGTTGGATCTGCACTCCCCCTACGGCTGCTCGAAAGGGGCCGGCGACCAGTACGTGCGCGACTATGCCCGCATCTACGGCCTGCCGACGGTGGTCTTCCGCCAGTCCTGCATCTACGGCCCGCGCCAGATGGGGGTCGAGGATCAGGGCTGGATCGCCTGGTTCATCATCGCCGCCGTCACCGGCGAGAAAATCACCATCTACGGGGACGGGAAGCAGGTGCGGGACGTGCTCTTCGTGGACGACCTGCTGGACGCCTACGACGCGGCCATCGCGCACATCGCCGTCGCCGCCGGGCAGGTGTACAACGTCGGCGGCGGGCCGGAACGGGTGATGTCGGTGTGGGCGGATTTCGGCCCCATCCTGGCGCGGCTCTTGGGGCGGGAGGTGCCCGTCTCCTACGCCGATTGGCGACCCGGCGACCAGCGCATCTACGTCTCCGACATCCGCAAGGCGGAGCGGGAGTTGGGCTGGCGTCCCCGCGTCGGCGTGGAGGAGGGCATCCGGCGGCTGTACGAGTGGGTGGTGGCCAACAAGGGACTGTTCGTGGAGTGACTATGCGCGTTCTCATCGTTCTGACCTACTACCGTCCCCACACCAGCGGGCTGACCATTTACGCCGAGCGGCTGGCGCGGGGGCTGGCGGCGCGGGGGCATCGCGTCACGGTGTTGACCTCCCGCTTCGACCGCTCGCTGCCCATCGAGGCGGTAGAGAACGGGGTGCGGGTGGTGCGGGCGCCGGTTCTGTTCCGCGTCAGCAAGGGTGTGATTATGCCCACCTTCGGCTGGCTGGCGACCCGTCTGGTGCAGGAGAACGATGTCGTCAGCCTGCACCTGCCCCAGTTCGACGCCGCCGGCGTGGCCGCACGCTGCCGCTTGTTCGGCAAACCGGCGGTGCTCACCTACCACTCCGACCTGAAACTGCCGCCGGGCGCGTTCAACCGGCTGGTCAACCAGGTCGTCCACCTGATGAACCGGCTGGCCGGGCTCCTGGCGCACCGGGTGGTGGCCTACACGGAGGATTTCGCCTCCCACTCGCCGTTCCTGCGCCTCTTCAGCGGGAGGATCGCCGTCATCCCCCCGCCAGTGGAGGTGCCGGAAGTGGGGCCGCAGTCAATCGCGGCCTTCTCCCGGCAACACCGCCTGGACGGACATCGTCCGGTCATCGGGATGGCGGCTCGGCTGGCAGCGGAGAAGGGGGTCGAGGTGCTGCTGAACGCCCTCCCCCGCGTGCTGGAGGTCTATCCCCAGGCGCGGGTGCTCTTCGCCGGGCAGTATCGGGGCGTGATGGGTGAGGAGGCTTACGCCCGGCGAAGAGCACCCG
>JALWUZ010000485.1 GCA_027079895.1 Anaerolineae bacterium | reverse complement strand
CGGCATGGCGACGGCGGCACTCCTCAAGGCCATCGAGGCGGGAGTGGACATCGTGGACACCGCCATCTCCGCCCTCTCCGGGATGACCTCGCACCCCCCGACGGAGTCCATCGTGGCCTCCCTGTCTGGCACCGAGCGCGACTCCGGGCTCGACCTCAACCTCCTGGCCGAGATCGCCGCCTACTTCGCCGCCGTGCGCAAGAAGTACGCCCGTTTCGAGAGCGGGATGAAGGCCGCCGACGTGCGCGTCCTCCAGTACCAAATCCCCGGCGGTATGCTCTCCAACCTCGTCTCGCAACTGCGGGGGCAGAACGCCGAGGATAAGTACGAGGATGTCCTGCAAGAGATTCCCCGCGTGCGGGCGGAACTGGGCTATCCCCCCCTCGTGACCCCTTCCAGTCAGATTGTCGGCACCCAGGCCACCCTGAACGTCGTCCTGGGCGAGCGGTACAAAATCATCCCGGAGGAGGTGCGCCAGTACATTCGGGGCTACTACGGACGCCCGCCGGCCCCGATTGACCCGGAGGTGCAGCGTCTCGCCATCGGCGACGAGCAGCCCATTGACTGCCGCCCCGCCGACCTGATTCCGCCGGGGATGGAGAAGGCGCGGCAGGAGATCGGCGACCTGGCACGGGACGAGGAGGATGTGATCTCCTACGCCCTCTTCCCCCAGGTGGCCCGCCCCTTCCTCGAACGGCGGGCGCGGGGCGGAGGTGAGCACGAGCCGCTGGTGGCCGCCGTCGCCGGACTGCTGCTCAAGCGGCTGGAGGAGCAGGCCCAGGCCGCCGCCGCTGCCGCACCGACAGGGCCGGCCCTCTCCCCCTGGAAGATCGCCTGGCGTCCTGGCGCCGGTCACTGGTACGGCCTCCAAGCCGGGGCCGGAGGTATGAGGTAGAAGGAGAAACGTATGCCCGCCAAACAGGAATTCACCATCACTTTCGATTCCGTCGAGTACCCGGTCGTCGCCGAGGGGAACACCGTCACCGTCAACGGGCGGCCCTTCGTCGTGGAGGTGAGCGACGACGGCACAGTGCTGGTGGACGGCATCGCCTACAACGTCGCCCTGGAGGAGGAGACGGCCACGATCGAGGGACACGCCTACCCATTCCAGGTCTCCGGCCTGGTGCTGACCGCCGCCGCAGCCGCCCCGCCGCCGACCACCGCCCCCTCCGCCCCAGTCGTCGAGGCCGGGGCTGGCGCGGTGCTGGCGATTATGCCCGGCAAGATCATCCGCGTGCTGGTCGAGCCCGGTCAGGAGGTGGAGGAGGGGGAGCCGGTCTGCATCTTGGAGGCGATGAAGATGGAGAACGAACTCCACGCCCCCAAGAGCGGCACCGTCCACGCGGTCCACGTCGCCGTCGGCGATGATGTGGAGAAGGGACAGGTGCTGGTCGAGATCGAGTAAGTGCCCCTCATCCCCAAGCGGGACGGGTATCATCGGTAATTCAGGATGAACGTTATTACCGCCCCTTTCAATCTGGACTATACTGTGACGCTATGACCAACAACCCTACCCCTCGTGTACTCGTCATCGGCGCCGGCATCGCCGGTATGCAGGCCTCCCTGGACATCGCCAACGCCGGATTCGAGGTCGTGCTCGTCGAGAAACTCCCCTCCGTCGGCGGACGGATGGCCCAACTTTCGGAGACCTTCCCCACCCTCGACTGCGCCCAGTGCATCCTGACCCCCCGCACCGTCGAGGTCGGCCACCACGAGCGCATCCGCCTCTACACCTACTCCGAAGTGGAGGCCGTCACCGGGGACATCGGCGACTTCCACGTGCGCATCCGCCGTCGGGCCGCCTACGTCAACTGGGACATCTGCACCGGCTGCGGCGTCTGTCAGGAGAAATGCCCCTCCCGCGTCCCCTCTGAGTTCGAGCGCGGTATGGGACGGCGCAAGTCCATCTTCACCCTCTCCCCCCAGGCCGTGCCGAACAAGCCGGTCCTCGACCCAGCCCATTGCATCTACTTCCAGCGGGGCAAGTGCAAGGCCTGTCAGCGATTCTGCCCCGTCGGGGCGATCAACTACGAGCAGCAGGACTCCGTTTTCGAGGAACGGGTCGGGGCGATCATCCTCGCCACCGGCTATGACCTCTACAGCCTGGAGAACATGCCGGAGTACGGCGGCGGCAAAGTCCCCGATGTGATTGACTCCCTGGCCTTCGAGCGGCTCCTGTCCGCCTCCGGCCCCACCGCCGGGAAGGTCAAGCGGCCTTCCGACGGCAAGACACCGCACGAAATCGTCTTCATCCAGTGCGCCGGTTCCCGTGAGCCAGAACGTCACAAGCCCTACTGCTCCAAAATCTGCTGCATGTACACCGCCAAGCAGGCCGTCCTCTATCGCCACCGGGTACACGAGGGGCAGACTTACATCTTCTACATTGACATCCGCGCCGCCGGAAAGCGGTACGAGGAGTTCACCCAGCGGGCGATGGAGGACGATCGGGCGATCTACCTGCGGGGCAAGGTCTCCCGCGTCTTCCGTCGGGGGGACAAGGTGATGGTCTGGGGGGCGGACACGCTGACCAACAAGCAGGTGCAGATCGCCGCCGATATGGTCGTCGTCGCCCCGGCCCTCGTCCCCCGCCCGACCACCCGGCGTCTGGCCGAGATGCTCTCCCTCCCGACCGACCAACACGGTTGGCTGCTCCCCCTCGACTCCAACACCCATCCGGTGGAGACGGTGCGGAAAGGGGTTTTCCTGGCGGGGACCGGCACCGGCCCGATGGACATCCCGGAGACCGTCGCCCACGCCAGCGGCGCGGCCGCCCAGGTGCTCAAACTGTTCTCCCGCTGGAGGAGGGAGGGAAGCGAACAATGAGTCGTATCGGCGTCTTCGTCTGTCACTGCGGCCTCAACATCGCCGGGACGGTGGATGTGAAGAAAGTGGCCGAGACTCTGAGCCAGTATCACGATGTCGTCTTCGCCACCGACTACAAGTACATGTGCTCCGACCCCGGCCAGAACCTCATCCGCAAAGCGATCGAGGAGCACGACCTCGACGGCGTCGTCGTCGCCGCCTGCTCCCCGGCTATGCACGAGTCCACCTTCCGCAAGACGGCCTCCTCCGCCGGGATGAACGGCTATCGGCTGGAAGTCGCCAACATCCGCGAGCAGGTCTCCTGGCCCCACCAGAAGGAGCCGGACGAGGCCACCCGTAAGGCGATTGACGTGGCCCGTTCCCTGGTCGAAAAGGTGCGCTACGATGAGCCGCTGAACCCGCTCCTCCTCCCCATCACCAAACGGACGCTGGTCGTCGGCGGCGGCATAGCCGGGCTGACCGCCGCGCTGGACATCGCCGACGCCGGCTATCCGGTCATCCTCGTCGAGCGGAATCCCCACCTCGGCGGGCGGATGGCGCAACTTTCCCGCCTCTACCTCAACTTCGACGATAGCGGCGACCTCCTGCGGGAGCGCATCGAGGGAGTTCGCAATCACCAGATGATCCACGTCCTCACCAACGCCGAAATCGTCGAGTTCGACGGCTACGTCGGCAACTTCGTCGTCAAGGTGGAGGTGCGCGACCCCGACGCCGAATCGCCCACCCAGTTCACCTTCGACATCGGCGCGGTGGTGGTCGCCACCGGCTTCGACCTCTACGACCCGCGCAACCTGCCGGAGTACGGCGGCGGGCGGCTCCCCGATGTCATCTCCAGCCTGCAATTCGAGGAGATGCTCCAGTCCGGCCAAATTCGCCGCCCCTCCGACGGGCGCGTCCCCCAGGAGGTCGTCTGGGTGCAGTGCGCCGGCTCCCGCGACCCGCAACTCCACCGCCCCTACTGCTCCAAAATCTGCTGTATGTACGTCGCCAAGCAGTCCAGCGCGTACCGGCAGCAGCAACCGGACGGGCAGGCTTACGTCTTCTACATTGACATCCGCTCCCAGGGGCGGGGCTACGACGAGTTCGTCCAGCGGGCGATGGAGGAGATGGACGTGGTCTACCTGCGTGGGAAAGCCTCGCGGATCATCCAGAGAGGGGAGAAGTTGGAGGTCTGGGGGGTGGACACGCTCAGCGGGCAGGCGATGCGGGTGGAGGCGGATTTGGTCGTCCTGGCGCTGGCCGTCGTCCCCAGCGCGGGGAGCGAAGCGTTGGCGCGGATGATGCGGGTCGCCCTGGACGAGAACGGCTTCTTCGCCGAAGCGCACCCCAAACTGCGCCCCGTCGAAAGCAACACCGCCGGAGTCTTCCTGGCGGGGGCGGCCCAGTTCCCCAAAGACATCCCGGAGACCGTCGCCCAGGCGTCCGGGGCGGCCGCCAAAGTGCTCCAACTCTTCGCCCAGCGGGCGATGACCGCCGCGCCGACGATCGCCGTCGTGGACGAGGAATTATGCGCCGGTTGCGGGCGGTGTGTAGCCGCCTGTCCCTACGGGGCGCGGGAGTTGGTGGAGGAGCGGTCGCTGGCGACGGTCAACGCCGCTCTGTGTCAGGGATGCGGAGCCTGCGTCGTCGCCTGCCGCAACAAGGCCACCTCGATGCACAACCTGGCGCCGGAACAGGTCTACGCGATGATTGACGCCCTGCTGCTGCCCGATTGAGCTGCTGTTTGCCTCACCGCGTCGCCGCCCGTTTGATCAGCCGGTGATTCAGCAGGCGCAATCGGGGCGAGCAAAGACCCCCGCAGGTGTATGAAGCCTGCGGGGGTCTTCGCATCCTTGTCTCCGACGCAGAGCGTCAACACACCGTTCCCACGCCGGAGCGTGGGAACGAGCCTGTTCACCAGCGACGGATAAATCCGCCGCCTGGGTTTGGGCCTCATACC
>JALWUZ010000484.1 GCA_027079895.1 Anaerolineae bacterium | reverse complement strand
CCTTGCGGTCGGTGTTGACGTCAGTCAACACACCTTGGACGTGGCCCTGTGCTCGTCCGAGGGCCAAGTTACCGCGCTGGGTTCGTTCACCAATGACCCGGCGGGGTTCGAGGAACTGGAGGCGGCGTTGACCAAAGCCCGACGTCGCCACCAGGCGGAAGGCATCCATCTGGTGATGGAGCCTACCGGGGGCTACGAGCAGCCCCTGGCCTTCTTCGCCTACCGGCGGGGATGGGTAGTCAGCCTCCCCAATCCCCGACAGGTGCGGTACTGGGCCCGTGGGGTCGGTATCCGGGCCAAGACCGACCGGGTGGACGCCGAGATGCTGGCCCGGTACGCCGTGGCCCAGACCCCGCCGGCCTGGGAACCACTGCCGGACGAGGTGGCTCAATTGGAGGCCCTCCTGTCGCGCCGGGAAGACCTGCGGGCCATGCTCCGGCAGGAGCGCAACCGCCGCCACGCTATGAAGGCCCGCGGCGTCTACCAGAGAGCGGTGGCCCAGAGCATAGAGGGTAGCATCGCCTGTCTGGAACAGGATGTGTCCCAGATTGAGCAGGCCATCCGTCAGCACCTGAATGACAACCCTCATCTCAAGAGGCGTGTCAAACAGCTGCTCACCGTCCCCGGTGTCGGGGAGCAGACGGTGCTGTTTCTCTTGGTGCTCCTCTATCGCTGGGGCACCATTACCCAGAACCAGGGGAGCAACAAGGGGCTCACCGCCTATGTGGGGTTGGACCCGCTCCCTTATGAGAGCGGTCGCAGCGTGCATAAGCGACGCTCTATTTCGCGGCAAGGCAACCGCCTCATACGCCGCAAGTTGTTTATGGCTGCCTTTGGCGGAGTGAGAGGAGACAGCCCCTTGCGGGCCTTCTATGAGCGGCTGGTGGGCCGCGGCAAGTCCAAGAAATTGGTTCTGGTAGCGGCGGCCAGAAAAATCCTGATGTGGGCCTGGGCGGTCTTCCGGGACGACACCGTTTTCGACCCGCAGCGAGCCGTAGCCCGTTGATCCAGGCCTTGACATCATGAGAGAATCTACATCACGATGACAACGCGCGGTAGGGGCGCACCCGTGTGTGCGCCCCCGCCCCGTGTGTGCGCCCCCGCATCGCGATGACGACGGGGGGCAAACACGTGCGTCGCGGTAACGAGGTGCGGTAGGGGCGCACCCGTGTGTGCGCCCCGCACCCGTGTGTGCGCCCCCGCCCCGTGTGTGCGCTCACGAACAACAACGGTGAAGGAGAGACACAACCCCATGTTGGA
>JALWUZ010000483.1 GCA_027079895.1 Anaerolineae bacterium | reverse complement strand
GGGTAGCCCAGCACGATGTCCGCCTGGGATTTGCCGGGGATGGGGACGACGCGCCGCCGCACCTCGTAGATGCGCGGGACGGCGGGGAGCGGCCCGCGCTCGTAGGTGCGGCCCTCCCAGTCGCCGAACGCTTCCTCGACGCGGGCCTGTACCTCGGCGGCCGACACCGCCCCCACGACGACGATCACCATCCCCTGGGGGCCGTACCCGCCCTCGTAGAAGGCGGCCAGGTCGTCGCGGGTGAGGGGGGCGATGGTCTCCGGGTATCCGGCCAGACTGCGGTGATAGGGGTGTTCAACGGGGTAGGCCAGTTCGAGGAAGGTCAGGCCGGCCATCGCGCGGGTGTCCTGGGCCCGCTCGTCGAGGTCGGTCAGAATCTCGCCGCGCAGCCGCTCTACCTCGTCGGAGGGGAAGGTGGGGTGGCGCAGTACGTCGGCCAGGATGTCCAGCACCAGCGGCAGGTCTTCGGCGAGGCTCTTCGCGCCGAAGCCGGTGGTGAACGTGCCGCCGCTGATTCCCATGCTGGCGCCGATCGGCTCCAACTCCGCGTAGATTTGCTCGAAGGAGCGGTGTCGCGTGCCGCGCATCAACGCGCTGGCGGTGAACGAGGCCAGGCCAGCCTGTTCGGCTCGCTCGTCGCGGGCGCCGACGCGCAGGTAGCCGCTCACGACCGCCGACGGGCTGCTGTGGTTCTCGCGCACCAGCAGGGTAATCCCGTTGGGCAGTTCGGAGCGGATGATGTCATCAGGGCCGGGGATAGTCATAAGTCAGGCTCCAAGTGTGGGGTGGTGAGTAAGTTCTTCTCCCACAGGTCGCCCAGGCCGTAGTCCTCCAACCAGGACGAGATCTCCTCCTGGGGCAGTCGTCGGAGGTGCGAGACACCTTCGACCCGGTCCACGACGATGATGTCCTGCGGCGAGAACTGGTTGACCAGCGTCACCGACTGGGTCGCCAGGATGATCTGGGTGTGCTCCGCGCTGCTGCGCACCATCTCGGCGAGCAGGGCGAGCGCGTGGGGGTGCAATCCCAACTCCGGCTCGTCCAGCACGATGACCGTCGGCAGCCGCTTCGGGGGCTGGAGGAAGAGCGTGGACAGACAGATGAACCGCAGCGTCCCGTCGGAGAGGGTGTGCGGGCCGAACAGCATATCCGAACCGCGTTCCTGCCATTCGAGGCGGATTTTGTCCTGATTGAACGGGGAGGGACGCAGGACGAAATCGCCGAAGAACGGGGCCGCCATCCGCACGGTCTCGACGATGTTGCGGTAAGCGGCCGGCTCCGTCTCGCGCAGGAGATAGAGGTAGGCCGCCAGGTTCGAGGCGTCCGACCGTAGGAACAGGTTGTCGTGCAGGTCGCCGGTCTGCTTGACCTTGGCCGAGGCACTCGTATCGTGGAAGTGGTAGACGCGCCAGGACTGAATGGCCTCCAAGATGCGACGCGCTCCCCGCTCGGTCTCCTGCCAGCGGGGGAGCAGGCTTTCGGGATGCACGGATGAGGAGGCCACGTGATGCTCCGCGCCGCGCTCCCGGTCGCGGAAGTAGCAGGCTTCCTCACCGAACACCAGCAGGTCGTCGGCGGTGGGCAGGAGGGTCGCCCTGTAACCGTTGGTCAGCGACGCGCTCGGACGGAATCGAACCTCAATGTGCAACTCATCGGTCGCCTTGCGCCCGTAGTGGAGCAACTGGTCGGCCCCGCCGGATCGGGCAATGTAGGGCTGCAAGTCGCGGTTGGCGAGGCGGTTCAGCATCAGGAACAGGCTGATGAAGTTCGACTTGCCGGAACCGTTGGCGCCAATCAGGACATTGATTTTTTCCAGTCCGATGTCCAGTTCACGGAAAGATTTGTAGCCCCGAATTTGAATGCGTTCCAGTACCATGCGCTCGTCCTCGTTCCCCGGAGTGGGGAGCCGTCCGCGTCACGATGCGGTGGGGACATACCACCCCACCGTCCGGTTGCTCTGCTTGAGATACCGCTGCGCCGCCTGCCGCACGTCCTCCACTGTGACCGCGCTCAGGCGGGCGATGTACTCCTCGAACCAGGCGTAGGTGGCGAAGATCTCGCTGAACCCGGCCCACAACGCCTGCCCGGTGACCGATTCGCTGGAGTAGGCGAACTGCGCTTTGGCCTGCTTGATGGCCTTCTCCAACTCCTCCTCCGTCACTGACTCGGCGGCGACGCGGGCCAACTCCCGATCCAGCACCTCCTCCACCTCCGCCGGGGTGTGGCCGGTGCGCACGACGACCGCCAGGGTGTAGACGAAGGGGTCAACGGAGGGCACCAGCGAGCCGGAGACGGATGTCGCCAGTTCCGCCGACACCAGAGCCCTGTAGAGGCGGCTGCTCTTGTTGGTCAGCCCGCCGCCGGAGAAGGTCATCCCGCTGGCGCCGGTCAGGGCGGCGTCCAACGCCGTCAGCGCGAAGAAGTCCGGGTCGTCGGGGGTCGGGGCGCGGAAGGCCATCTGGAGGTAGGAGACGTACCCATCCCCTTCGACCACCACCCGTCGCTCGCCCCGCTGCGGCGGCTCGACGGCGTACACCGGGGGGATGTCCGGCCCGTTCTCCAGGCCGCCGAAGTGGTGCTCGATGAGGCGGAGCATGTCGTCGGCGGCGAAGTCCCCGACGGCGACGGCGATCGCGTTCTGGGGGGCGTAGTAGGTGCGGTAGTGGGCGTACAGTTGCTCGCGGGTCATGTGCTCCAGGTCGCACATGTGCCCAACGGTGTCGGTGCCGTAAGGGTGAACCCGGAACACCGCCCCCATCAATTCTTCGCCGAGCAGGAATTCCGGGTCGTTCTCCGCGCCCTGCCGCTCGCTGACGATGACGGTGCGTTCAGCGGCCACCTCGTCGGGGTCGAAGGCGGCGTTGACCATCCGGTCGGCCTCGATGCGCAGGGATAGTTCGATGCGGTCGGCGGGCAACGTGGCGAAGTAGGCGGTGAAATCGTGCCACGTCATCCCGTTGAAGACGCCCCCCTCGCGGGCGATGGCCTTCTCCGCCACGCCTTTGGGGAAGGTGGGCGTGCCCTTGAAGAGCATGTGCTCCACCCAGTGGGAGATGCCGGTGATGCCGAGGTGCTCGTTCCGGCTGCCCACGCGGTACCAGACCCAGAAACTGGCGACCGGCGCAGCATGTGATTCCTTGACGAGCACCGTCAGCCCGTTGTCCAAAGTCGTCTTGACGAAATCCAAGAGTCCCCTCCTCGCTCAGTCGTAGCCGCGCCCGATGCCCCGGTAGTGAAAACCGAACTCCCTGACCCGCTCCGGGTCGTAGATGTTGCGCCCGTCAATGATGACCGGCTGCCTCATCAGGTCGTGGATACGGGCCAAGTCGAGGTTCTTGAACTCGTTCCACTCCGTCACCACGACCAGCGCGTCGCACCCCGTCGCCAGGGTATAGGGGTCGGGGGATAACTCCAGGTCGGGGGCCAACCGCGCGGCGTTCTCCATCGCCACCGGGTCGTAGGCGCGGACGTGAGCCCCAGCGGTCTGCAACATCCGGGTGATGTAGAGGGAGGGAGCCTCCCGCATGTCGTCGGTGTTCGGTTTGAAGGAAAGCCCCAGCAGGCCGATGATCTTGCCGCGCAGTTCGCCCAGCGCGTCCTCCAACTTGCGCACGACCGACCGCCGCTGATAGTTGTTGATCTCCATCACCGCGCGGAGCAACTGGGGATGTCGCCCCTTGACCTCGGCCATGTAGGCCAACGCCTTCACGTCTTTGGGGAAGCAACTGCCGCCGTACCCCAGTCCGGCGTCGAGGAAGGCGTGGCCGATGCGCTTGTCGTACCCCATCCCGGTGGCGACCTCCTTCACGTCCGCGCCGAGGGCTTCGCAGATGTTGGCGATCTCGTTGATGAAGGAGATGCGGGTCGCCAGGAAGGCGTTGGAGGCGTACTTGATCATCTCCGCCGTGCGCAGGTCGGTAATCATAATCGTCGCCCGGAGCGGCAGGTAGAGTTGGGCCACCCGCTCGGCGGCCTCGCGGTTCAGCGACCCCAGCACGATGCGGTCGGGGTACATAAAATCGCTGATGGCGGAGCCTTCCCGCAGGAACTCCGGGTTGGAGACGACGGCGAAATCCACGTCGCCGTTCCGGTACTCGCGGACGATGTCGGCCACCCAGTCGCCGGTGCCCACCGGCACGGTGGATTTGTTGACGATGATGAGCGGGTGGGTCATCTTCTCGGCGATGGAGCGGGCCGCCATGCGGACGTAGCGCAGGTCGGCCTCCCCGTCCACTCCCTCCGGCGTGCCGACGGCGATGAAGACGAACTCCGCTCCCTTCAGGCCGTCGTCGTAGGAGGTGGTGAAACTGAGCCGTCCGGCCCGCACGTTGCGGGCTACCAGTTCCTCCAGGCCCGGCTCGTAGATCGGCATCTTGCCGGCCTCCAGGTCGGCGATCTTTTGCTCGTTGATGTCCACGCAGACCACTTTGTTGCCCAGGTCGGCGAAGCAGACCCCCGTTACCAGGCCCACGTAGCCGACGCCAATGACGGTGATGTTCTTCATACGACTGAATATCCTCCTGAAAGTGTGAATCCCGGCCCGGCGACGCCGGTCGGGTTAGAAATCGAGCCGCCAAATGTGCAGTGCAGACCGCGCCAGTTCTCTCTGGCGATGCTGTACCGCGTCCGGCGTCCATTCCTCGCGCGTGGCGACCGCCTGGGTGAGCACGTACTGGCTGCGTCCGTAGAGCGCACGCTTCGCGGCGAACGGCCTGTTCGTCGCCTCGCGGTTGAGAGTGTCTTCGAGCAGGGTCAGATTCCCCAGGCGGGAGACGTACCGCTCGTGCTCATAACCCGCAAACTCCGGCCAGTCATCCGTGTAGTCCTGGGGCAGGATATGTTCGATTGTGATTCGACTATCATTGATCTGCCCCAGGAGGTCCGGGTTCTCGAAACGGGCCCGCTCCGGCTGCCCCGCGTACCGCTCCAATGAGAGCAGGATGTATTTGACCAGCCGCCTGTAGCGACGGGTGCCGAAACCGGCGTTGGCGAACGCCTGCTCAAACTCGTTGTCCGGTATGTAGAGCGGGCGCAGGCGACGGCTGACCTCTCCCCACGTCGCGATCTCGCCGGTCGAGAGGGCGACGGCGATGCGGTTGTACACCTCCTCCATCCGGTTGGGATTGCGCTTCCCAATCACGTTGTAGCGGAAGGCGATGACGGTGACATAGCGCAGCAAGCGGACGAGGTCGCCGCGTTCGAGCCGCCCGTCCACGACGGCGTCGTACACCGCGAAAACCAACGGGACGTGCTGCCGCACGCCGAACAATCTCAGCAGGGCAAGGTAGAACCGCAGAGCGTCCTGCTGGGCCCACTCGTTCCAGAACTCGTCGCCCGGCGATTGGAGCGCGGAGTAGAGCACTGCTTTCTCCCGTAGGTCGTCCACCAAGTCCTGAACTGCCTCCCGCGTCTGCACTTCCTGTTTGACGTGCCGGAAGAGCCGCTCCTGCCGCACGACGGGGGCAGTGTGGGTGTTCAGGTAGGCCCGCAGGAAACGCACGAACCCACGCGGCCCCAGGTCGCGGAGCATGTTGTCCCAGTGGGAAAGCAACCGCTCGATGTCCTGCCGAGGGACGCGCTGCCGATCGAGGATGGAAAAGAGGTAGTTCTTGATGAGGTCGTTCGGCGCCAGTTCCACGCCGCGAGCGTTCAGGGTCTCGAAAATCAGGTAGGCGTTCGACTCGTCGGCGACGAGGATGCGCGTGAAAAGTAACTTCTGCGCGACGGTCTTTTCCAGAAAGACGGCCAATTCCAGCGAAGTGGGGAACGTGTCGGCGATTTTGCGGGCGAAGAACCGGTAGCAGCGGTACAACTGCTGATGGGAGTCCGGCAGCCGTGCCAGGACGGGGGGCCGGGACCGGTAGTGGTCGCTCAGCAAGTCCTGGAAGAAATCATCGTCCACTTTGTTCAGGTTCACCCGACTGCGGACGTACAACGCCGTCGGCTCTTTCTCGCCTATGAAGCGGCGGCGGAAGATGTCGGCCCGCTCGCGGTGCTCCGTACCGTCCGATTGGCCGGCTTCCTCCGCCCACGATGTGAAACGATGGATGGCGGCCAACGCCAGCAGCGTCAGGGTCGCCAGCCGCTGTTGACCGTCAATGATAAGAAAGCGGTCCCCGTCATGGTCGCCCTTTTCCTGGAAGAGCAGCGGGCCCATGTAGTGAAACGTCTCCTCCCCCTTGTGCAGGAGCATCAAGTCTTCCCACAGCAACTCCCACTCCTCATCGCTCCAGGCGTAGTTGCGCTGGTAGGGAGGTACCTCGTAAGTTCTCCCGTTGGAGAAAATGTCCGCTGCTCGGACGGTCACCGTGTCGAACTGGGTGCGCACTCCTCGCTCCTTTCCACTCTCCGCCCGTTTAGGGCCATAATGATACCACAATCGCCAGTTTGTACCAAGTCGGCATGGCGTGTATAATTCCGTTTAGTCAGGTGACGAAATGGGAGGGTTAGTGATGTCGAGAAAAGAGTTAGGGCGATTACACAAAGTGGAATTACGTTCGGTTTGGCCTTCGGAGAGTCGCGACTTTACCCCTTGGCTTGCTCGTTCAGAAAATCTAAAGGCCCTTGGTGATGTGATTGGTTTGGAGTTAGAACTGGTCTCTACCGAGAAAGATGTTGGGCCGTTTAGTGCTGATATTTTGTGCAAGGACTCTTCCACAGACCATTGGGTAGTCATTGAGAATCAGATTGAGAAGACAGACCATACACATTTGGGGCAAATCTTGACTTATGCAGCGGGGTTGAAGGCCACAACGGTTATTTGGATAGCGGCAAGGTTTACCGATGAGCATAGGGCCGCTTTGGATTGGTTGAATGAAATCACAGACGAAAGCGTGAATTTCTTCGGGTTGGAGATTGAGTTATGGCAAATTGGGGATTCTCCCGTAGCACCCAAGTTCAACATCGTGAGCAGGCCAAATGATTGGTCGCGAGATGTTGCGGTTGGGGCCGCCCGAAAACAAGGTGAATTGAGGGGTGCGAAGGAGTTGCAATTGCGCTTTTGGACGGCTTTTCGGGAGTTCGTGAGAGAGCACTCAGGAACAATCAAACCGACGAAACCCTTGCCTCAGCATTGGATGAATATTGGCATTGGCCGCTCAGGGTTTAACTTGGTGGCTATTGCTTCGACCTATAACTCGGAAACGAATAGTGCCAAAGAGCAGGAGATACGAGCCGAATTGTTGATTCATGGGAGCGATGCCAAAAAGCAGTTTGCTGCTTTGCGTGCGCAAGCGGATGAAATAGAAGCGGAGTTTGGCAGTGTGTTGGTTTGGCATAGCCCTGAAAACACGAGGTCGTGTCGAATCTACGTCCGCAAAGTGGTGAATCTTTTTGATGAGAAGGACTGGCCTAATCAACACGCATGGTTGTTGGAAAATCTGGAGAGGCTAAAAGTGGTTTTTGCGCCCCGTGTCAAGCGGTTGTAATTCAAGGCCACCACCCAACTTTGCGTGCAAATGAAACCTGGGGAGATAACGGTGTTACCTCTGCAAGACATCCGCGTACTCGACCTGACCCGCGCGTTGGCCGGGCCCTACTGCACGATGATGCTGGGCGACCTGGGGGCGGAGGTCATCAAGATCGAGCGGCCCGGTCGCGGGGACGACAGCCGGGGCTGGGGGCCGCCTTTCGTCGGGGAGCCTTACGGGCCGTATCCGGGCGAGTCGGCCTACTTCCTCGCCACCAACCGGAACAAGCGCAGCGTCACCGTGAACCTCAAGAGCGCGGCGGGGCAGGAGATCGTGCGCCGTCTGGCCGCCCTCTCCGACGTTCTGGTGGAGAACTTCCGCACCGGCGTCCTCGACCGGCTGGGGCTCGGTTATGACGACCTGCACGCGCTCAATCCGCGCCTGGTGTACTGCTCCATCAGCGGCTACGGGCGCACCGGCCCCTACGCCGACCGCCCCGGCTACGACTTCATCATCCAGGCGGAAGGGGGGCTGATGGGCATCACCGGCCCGGAGGATGGCCCGCCGTACCGAGTCGGCGTCCCCATCGTGGACATCACGACGGGGATGTTCGCGGCGACCGGCATCCTGGCCGCGCTGCACGGACGGGCTCTCACCGGCACGGGGCAGTTGGTGGACGTCTCCCTGCTGGATACCCAGGTCGCGCTCCTGGCGAACGTCGCCTCGAACTACCTGGTGGGCGGGGTGGAGCCGCGCCGGCTGGGGAACGCCCACCCCAACATCGCCCCCTACGAGGCTTTCCCGGCCCGCGACCGCTGGTTCGCGCTGGCGGCGGCCAACGACCGACAGTGGGCAGCCCTGTGCCGGGCCATCGGGCGGCCCGCGCTGACCAACGACCCGCGCTTCGCCACCAACAGCGACCGGCTCGCCCACCGCGCGGAGATGCGGGCGGAGTTGGAGGCGGTCTTCGCGACCCGCGACGCCGACGACTGGCTCCGTCTCCTGCGGGAGGCGGGGTTGCCCTGCGGCCCGATCAACACGGTGCCGGACGTGTTCGTCCATCCCCAGGCGGAGGCCCGCGCGTTGGCGGTGGAGGCCGAACATCCCACCGCCGGGCCGGTGCGCTCCACCGGCTTCCCATACAAACTCTCCCAGACGCCACCGGAGGTGCGTCTGCCGCCGCCGTTGCTGGGGCAGCACACGGAGGAGGTCTTGACGGGGCTGTTGGGCTATTCAGCAGAAGAGATCGCTGCCTATCGGGAGGCCGGGGTTGTTTAGTCGCTACCTGCGTCGTGAGTCCGGCTTCGGATACGTCCTGGTGCTCTTCGTCGCCCTGCGGCTGATGATGCTGATGACCTTCCCGCCCGACAATCTGACGCTGTTCGGCGACTACGTTTACTACTACGACCTGGCCGCTTACTCCGACGAAGGGTATCTGCCGTTCATCCACTACTGGTCGGAGTACCCGCCGGTCTTCCCGTTCCTCTCGGTGGTCGTCTACCAGGTGGGGCATCTGTTCGGCGGCGGGTATCACGTCTACGTCTACCTGCTGGGGCTGCTGATGATCGGGGTGAACGGGGTCAACCTGTACCTCTTCTACCGCCTGGCCCGGCGGCTGCGGGGGGAGGAGACGGCGGAGCGTCTGGCGTGGGTCTACAGTGTGCTGTTCATCCCGCTGATCTACACCTGGTGGAACTTCGACGCCCTGACGGTGCTGGCGTTGCTCCTGTCGTTGGAGATGTGGTTCGGCGGGCGGGAGCGGTGGTCGGCGGCGGCGATGGGTGCGGGCGCGTTGGTGAAGTTGCTGCCGGTGTTGATTTTCCCCGCCATCGTGCGCACCGTCCCTCCGCGCCGGTGGATGACCTACGGATTGGTGGCCGCCGCCGTAATCGCGCTCGTCGTGGGGCCGCTCCTGCTGGTCGGCGGAGAGATGGCGCGGGTGTCGTTCCTCTCGCCAATGCTGTGGGACTCCTGGCAGACGGTCTGGGCGTTGCTCGACGGGAACCTGGACACGGGCCTTCTGGGGGGCGCGGCGATCCACTTCGACCCGGCACAGGCCGTAGCCACCGGCCGCCGCCCCGCGCTGGTCCCGGAGAGCCTCAAGTTGGCCCTCTTCGGGGCGGTGTACGGGCTGCTCTTCTTCCGCGCCAGCCTGGGGGAGTCGCTCCGGCGGTTCGTGGCCTTCGTCAACCTCACGCTGGTGATATTCTTCCTCTGGTCGAAGGGCTGGAGTCCCCAGTGGCAGACGTTGTTGTTCCCGCTCCTGCTGCTGTCGCTGCCGCTCCACCGGAGCGTGCTGTTCATCCTGACGCTGAGTTTCGTCAACCTGGCGGAGTGGCCAGTGCTCCTCTCGCGCGGGATGAACGAGTGGCTCTACCTGACGGTTCCGCTGCGCACCGGTTTGCTCGTGCTGCTGGCCGCCGACCTGTGGAAAGGAGTCAGACGATGACCAAGCCCAAACGCATCCCCTACGGCATCGCCGACTACCGGCGCATGCGGCAGGACGACATGTACTACGTGGACAAGGCCGCTTTCATCCCGCTGATCGAACTGGTCTATCAGGAGGAAGTGGGGACGTAGGGGAGGTGATGGGATGACGCGCCGCCGTTCCCGCTGGGTGCTCATCGCCCTGGTGCTCCTGCTCCTCGCGCTGGACACCTACGCCACCCATGCCCTGCTCACCTCCCGCTACACCGGCTGCAACGATTTCTACCCCCGCTGGCGCGGCGCACAACTCTACTGGCGCACCAGCCTTAACCCCTACTCCGACGCCGCTACCCGGCTCATCCAACAGGACATGTACGGCCGTCCGGCCCGCCCCGACGAGGATCAAGTCCAGTTCGCCTACCCGTTCTACGTCGTCTTCCTGCTCCTGCCGCTGGTCTGGCTGCCCTACCCCTGGGTACAGGCTGTGTGGATGGTGCTTCTGGAGGCGGCTGTGGTCTGGGGGACGCTGCTCGCCCTCGACCTGACGCGGTGGCGGCTTCCTCCCTGGCTGTGGGGACTGACCGTCCTGTGGGGGCTGTTCTTCTACCACAACGCGCGGACGATCTCCCTGGGGCAGTTCGCCGGGTGGGTCTTCCTGTGGGCGATGGGGACACTGTGGGCGTTGCGGGCCCGGCGGGACATCCTGGCCGGAGTCCTGCTCGCCCTGACGAGCGTCAAACCCCAGATGAGCGTCCTGCTGATTCCGGCCCTGCTGTGGTGGGGATGGCGTCGTCGCCGCCGCCGCTTCCTGGCCGCTGCCGGACTGACGCTGGCCCTTCTGGCGGGGCTCTCGTTCGTCTTCCTGCCTACCTGGGCGGGCGACATGCTGCGCCAGATCCGACGGTACCCCTCCTACACCAGCATCGGCTCCCCGGTATGGGTCATCACCCGCCACTACCTGCACCTGGGGCCTCTGGGGGAAGGTCTGCCGGCGGCGGCTCTCCTCCTGTACCTCCTGTGGGAACTGCGCCGCCTGCCCCACGCCCCCGCCGACTCCGACGCCTTCCTGTGGCTCGTCGGGATGACCCTCGTCGTCACCAACTTGATCGTCACCCGCACGGCGACCACCAACTACGTGATCCTCTACCTGCCCCTGTTCCTCGCTCTCGCCCCCCTTGCCCGACGGTACGGCAACGGGCCGGTGCTGGCCTCGTTCTACCTGCTGAGCGCGGCGGCGGTCTGGTGGCTCTTCCTGGCGACCTTCAACGGGCGCACCGGCTCCGAGTCGCCGTTGATGTACCTGCCGCTGCCGCTGGGAGTGCTGGGGGCGTTGCTGCTGGTGCGGGAACAGGCAATAGCGACCGGTCACGCAAACGGCCCTGGCTCGTCCAGCCCGACGAGGGTTCGCCACCAGAACCC
This sequence comes from Anaerolineae bacterium, assembly GCA_027079895.1. Lineage (GTDB taxonomy): Bacteria > Chloroflexota > Anaerolineae > B4-G1 > B4-G1 > JALWUZ01. Next base: position 4,335 of record JALWUZ010000483.1, on the reverse strand, counting down.
GTACTGAAAAGCCAACACCACTTGCATCCAGAGGGACATCTTGTCGGCCTGTTCTTTCAGCACCTGTTGGAGAAGCGGTAAGATGGACATAGACCCCAACACCGCCGCAATCAGGCGTATGGCATCCAGCCGCCACTCTCCATTGGCGCCGGCTTCGAGCATCTCGCGCACCAGCACTCCGCAAAGCACCGCCGCTATTTCGACCCACGTCTCGCCGGAGGGCAGCCAACGAGACCCGGAACGTACAAGAGTGGACTTTTTCATCACCACACCTCCTCGTAACAGGTTGCTCCCAGCATACCACACATCGGTTGCAATTTGAGGGGATGAGCGTTCCAAAAGTCTGGAATGCATGCGAACTTCGGGAGGGGAGTATGACACGAGCAAAACGGCACACGGAATTCGGCCGCCACGTCACCCGCCTGGTGCGCCGCATGGCGGAGACGCATCATTGGACTATAGGACGGGCTATGCAAGAAATCGCCGACCTGACTGGCTACGACCCGTCCACCGTCTATCGTTGGCGACAAGGCCGTCTCCGCCCACCCAACGATGTCGTCCTCCTGTTGGCACAGATTGGACGGCGAGAGGCTTCCCTGTCCCGCGACTGGGGCCGCGATCTCCTGCGTTCGGCTGCCTACCCAGGAACGAAACAGGCGGTGGAGGAGATCTGGGGATTGCGAGACCAACGGGACATCCCCAACAACCTGCCCTACCCCAACCATACCCTCTTCGTCGGTCGTCAGGAGGAAATAGCCCGTTTGATGACGCTACTTTCGCCCGACCACCAAGCCTACCTCATCAGCGTGGATGGCATCGGGGGCGTCGGCAAAACCGCTCTGGTGCTGGAAACCGCCTATCGCTGCCTGCGGGCCAGCACTGGCGAGCAGCCCCGCCCCGGCGTCCCCACGTTCGAGGCCATCGTGTTCACCTCCGCCAAACAGCAATACCTGACGCCGGACGGTATCCTGGCCCGCCGACAGACCCAGCGCACTCTACAGGACATCTTCCTCACCATCTCACGCACCCTGAACCGTCCCGACATCATCCGCACGACGCCGGAGGAGCAACCGGAACGAGTGCGGTCGGCCCTGTCCGACCAGCGGACATTGCTCATCGTGGACAACCTGGAGACCATCACCGACCAGGAGACGATCTTGTCATTCCTGTACGACTTGCCGCGCCCCACGAAAGCCATCATCACCACCCGTCACCGGATCGCCCCGCTGCTGGCCCCTATCCACCTACGGCAGTTGTCCGAGGCGGATAGCATTGCCCTCATAAACCACCTGTGCGAGGAGAACGACGTCACCCTGACCGCAGCGCAAACCCACCTGCTCTTCGAGCGCACCGGAGGGATACCGGCCGCTCTCATCTACTCGATTGGGCAGATAGCGGCCGGGTACTCGGTGGAGACAGTCTTGGAGAGGCTCATCCAGGCCGATGGTGATGTAGTGCGTTTCTGCTTCGAGGATTCGGTCAGGCCACTCCGTGGAGGCCCGGCTCATCACTTGCTGATGGCTATGTCCATGTTCCCCAAACACCCCGTGCGGGACGCTGTAGTCCACGTCGCCGGCCTATCACAAGACCACTTCGCCGCGGAGGAGGGCCTGGCGGTCTTGCAGAAACTATCGTTGGCGAGATACCGAGATGGACGGTATGACGTGCTCCCCCTCACACGGGAATACGCCCAGGCCGAACTGACCGCTCACCCGAACTTCGAGCGCGAGGCGCGGGAGCGATGGGTACAGTGGTACATGGACTTTATCGAGAAGCACGGCGGGAAGGACTGGGGGGAGTTTCAAATCGAGTACGATTACATTGAGGAGGAATGGGAGAACATCCTGGCGGTGCTGGACTGGTGCGCCGCCAATGAGCGCTACGAGGAAATAGCCGCCGTGTGGAAATACGATGGAAATGGCGTGGACAATTTCTCCAACATCTACGGTCATTGGAACGATCGCCTGCTCTGGCAGGAATGGCTCTCCCAGGCGGCGGAAAGGAGAGGCGATTGGCCTGTTGCCATAGAGGCGATACTCGCGGGAGCCTGGGTACTCACTATGACCGGTAAGCCGTCTGACCTGGAAAAGGCCCAGGCTATGCTCGATAGAGGCTGGGAACTGCTTGAACAGGCCAACTCTCCTAGGCTGCGTATGTCACTCGGCCACGGTCTAGGAGTCCTCTACGTCAGACGGAAAGACTATCAACATGCCATTCACTGGTTCAACGTTTCTGCCGAGGCCCGTGATGATGCAGGCCTCGTCACACTTGATAAAGAGCGGAGTCGCGTTGCAGTGATGTATTGGTATGGGCTGATGGCCTACCAAAAGGGGGAGTACACGGAATCACGGCGGTTTTTCGACGAGGTGATGCACCTGGGGGAAGAGATAGGCTGGCAGCGGGCTGTGGTTTACGCTCGAAACTGGCTAGCGGACATAGCGATCGAGCGGGGGAATCTGGACGAGGCCCTCGTCCTACTTCAGGGAGGGCTGCCGGTCGCCGAGCGCAATCGGGACCTGAGACGTATCGCTTTCTACAAGTACTCATTCGCCCGGCTGGAACAGGCGCGGGGGAATTACGAGGCCGCCCTCCGATGGGGCGCCGAGGCCCTGAAGGAGTTCGAACACCTCAACATGTACCCGGAGGCGGAGGCAGCCCGTCAACTTCTCGATGGCCTGCGGGACACGATGGCCCGCGCAATGCCCAAGTCACGAACTCGTCAGCAACATCATCCCCCCGCCGATGCAGCAGAACCCGATTAGTTTCAATCGCCCAGAACGGCGGTCGCAGGGCTCTTTCAACAACACGCGGGCCAGTATCCACACGAAAAACGGCGTGAGCCCTCCCATCACACCCACCAACGCCGCCGAACCGACCCTGACCAGAACGAAGGAGGAGAGAAATCCGGCCACCAGACGCATCGTCTGTTCACCGATGACCATCCCGTGCAGCCGGAACGGGAGCGAGCGCACCCGTCGCAACACCGGCCGTTTGTTCGGCGTGAGGAGCAACACCAACGCCGTGCCCACCACGACCCCAAGCCGTTCGGCGACGAAAGCGACTATGCGGGGATACCGATAGTACACCTGGGCCGTCAGGGTCGAATCCAGACTCAGCAGCATTGCCGTCGCCAACATCAACAACGCACCGCGCCCCAGATGCCACTTCCCACCGGCACTGCGGACGACCAGCAACCCGCTGCCGATCAACATCACTCCGAAGGCCAGATAATGCGTCGGGCGAAGACGCTCGCCGAACAACAGAGCCGAGAGCACCAGAGTCATCAGGGAACTCAACCGCAGCAGCGGCACCAGGCGGGATATTTCGTCCAGCGCGACGGCTCGATAGTACACGATGACAGCGAAGGCGAAACATATCCCGCCCACCACCGCCAGCGTCAAATCCGACCACGTTGGCAGTGGCACCCACCCCGCTACCCCGACCGACGCCACCGGCAGGGATACCAGGCCGAAAGAAGCCAGGTAGAACTGAGGGGGCAGCCGTTGCTCACCGGACATATGTTTGTCGAGAATAGAACCCAGAGCGCGGATAATCGTCGTCGCCATTTGAAACACCAGCCAGTCCATCACACACCTCCTCCCGACTTTTGCGCTCATTCTACCCCTGAAGGAGTCCAACTTGTCCGGCACGTCTTTCCAAAAACCTGGAACACTTGCTAACGCCATCCTCCTCCTCGCCTACGCCCTGCGCATGCTCCACATCCAGGGCCGCCCCCTGTGGTACGACGAATCCTTCGCCGTCCTGTACGCCTCTCTCTCCCCCGCCGGGATGCTCTACGGCACCGTGACCCCCGTCGCCGGGGCCGGAGCCGCCGACGTTCACCCCTTGCTCTACTACCTCCTCCTCCACGGCTGGATGGGGCTCGTCGGACGCTCCCCCCTGGCCGTCCGCTACCTCTCCGTCATCCTGGGCCTGGCGACCGTCGCCCTGCTCACCCGCCTGGCCGCCTTTCACTTTGGGCGGCGGGTAGGACTGCTGACCGGCTTCCTGGCGGCGGTGTGCCCCTTTCACGTCGCCTACTCCCAGGAAACGCGCATGTACGCCCTCCTGGGGCTGGCGGCGACGCTGACCGCCCTGGCCGCCCTCCGAGGACTCGAAAACGGCGGTCGCCGCTGGTGGTGGCTCTACTCCGTCGCCGCCGCCCTGACCCTCTACGCCCACAACCTGGGCGGCGTCGTCCTCCTCGCGCTCCACATCCTGGCCCTCCTGCGGCGGGACTGGCGGCCCCGGCTCCCCGCGCTGCTGCTGGCCGACGGCGGCGCACTGCTCCTCTTCGCCCCCTGGCTGCTGGGCGTCCTCCCCGGTCAACTGGGC
>JALWUZ010000482.1 GCA_027079895.1 Anaerolineae bacterium | reverse complement strand
AACCAGTCCCCGCCGCCGGGGGCGACAGGCTCTTCGGGACGCTCTTCCGCCTCGCCGCCGATGGGAGGCGTCGCACCCCGCAACTGCGCCAGCCAGTCCTCCTCCTCACCAGCCTCCGCGCCGCCGTGCTTGGTCGGCAGCGACAGCCCGCGAATCGGCGGGGCGGCCTCGACCGGCTTTTCCTCCTCTTTCGGAGGCGGGCTGGCCATCGGTATCAGGCGGGCGTGGCACTGGCTGCAATAAGCGTTTCCCACCGGGTTCATCGCCCCGCACATCGGGCAGCGCAACGCCGTGCTCATCGGGAGCGGCTCGCCGCACTCGTTGCAGAAACGGCTCCCTCTTCGGTTAGCGGTCCCACACTTCGGACAGTAAATCATCTTTTCGCTCAAGATTCGCTATGCGGTCGTTCGCTCCCGGCCAGCACCCGCAAGGCGGTGATGACCGTGCCCAGGGCGACTCCCAGCAGCAGACCGCGCATTCCGGCCATCCCCGGCACGTGGACGAGCCAGTCCCGCACTCCGGCCAGCCACTCCAATCCGACCAACGGGGTGCTGCCGAGGAGGGCGATCACCACGACGACCAGGAAGATCACCGCCTCGACGCTGCGGCGCGTCCGCAGCAGGCGGAAGACGGCGACGGTCAGCGTGAAGACGAGCAGGGCGGCCAGCGACGCTCCCAACGGGCTGAGGATGTAGTCGAACACCAGCGCGTTGAGCGCGTCCCGGAACGGCATCCCTGCCGGCATGAGCGGCGGCAGGGCGGCGAGCAGCAACGAGACGAGGAGGACGAAACTGTAGGGCCAACCGGGGCGGCGGCGGGAGAGGCGGCGGCTGTGGACGCGCAGGACGTTGAAGACGCCCAGCAGGAAGGCGAAGGCGGCCACGATGACCGCGCCGCCGATGACCTGGTCGCGGAGGTGAGCCAGCGGAGAGGGCAGCAGGTAGCCGGCCAGCACGAGCAGGCCGGGCAGGGTGGCGAAGATCAGGATGGGAATCCAACGCTTGACCAGATTGCTCATCAGGCTTACTCCCTACCAGCCGGTGAGGAAGGCCAACACAGCGGAGACGATGATGCTCAACACCAGCACAGCCCGCAGGATGTCCTGGGCCAGCAGGCCGAACAGGTAGCGGCGGGCGCCGGTCATCTGGGCGCCGGCGGCGTAGACCTCTTCGCCGAAAGCGATGGAGTCGGTGACGGGGTACAGTGCGCCCAGGGCCCGGCCATCGGCGACGGCGACCGTCTGCGGGATGGCGCGGCGTTGT
>JALWUZ010000481.1 GCA_027079895.1 Anaerolineae bacterium | reverse complement strand
TCTCGTTGGCGGAACGGTATCCATTCATCTACGCCGCCGTCGGCGTCCACCCCCACGACGCCCGGCTGGTGACTCCGGCGGTGCTGGACGAACTGCGGGAACTGGCGCACAGCCCCCAGGTCGTCGCCATCGGCGAGATCGGGCTGGATTACTACCGCGACCGCTCTCCGCGGTCGGTGCAGCGGCGGACCTTCGACGAGCAACTGGCGTTGGCGAGCGAGATGGGGCTGCCGGTGGTCATCCACAGCCGCGACGCTCACGAGGATGTGCTGGCCGCGCTGCGCCGTCGGCCCGTCCACGGAGTGCTCCATTCCTACTCCGCCGGCCCGGCTCTCCTCGACGAGGTGCTGGCGCTGGGGTTCTACATCGGCATCTCCGGCCCGGTGACGTTCCCGAAGGCCCGCCGACTGCGGTCGGTGGCGGCCCAGGTTCCACTCGACCGGCTGCTGGTGGAGACCGATTGCCCTTTCCTGACGCCGCAACCGCACCGCGGGCGACGGAACGAACCGGCCTACGTGCGGTATGTCGTCGAGAAGATCGCCGCCGTCCGCGATCTTCCGCCCGACGTGGTGGCCCAGGCGACGGCCCGGAACGCGGCGACCCTGTTCGGGCTGCCGACGGCAGATTTCGACGGCCTGTCCACAGGAGGATGAGATGGACTCTCAAACAGTCACCCTAGACGAAGTTTGGCGGTTGTTCCGCGAGACCGACATGAAGTTTCGCGAGACCGCTGAGAGGTTTCGGGAGACCGACAGAAAGTTTCAGGAAACTGACCGGCGGTTCAGGGATTTGGAACAACAGTTCAAGGAGACCCGTGATTTCATCGAGGAACTGTTCCGCGACTCAGAGCGGGAGTCCGAGCAATTGCGTCGGCAGGTAGACCGCGTGACGGACGCACTGGGCTATTTCGCCAAGAGCATGGTTCGGCCCGCCCTGGTGCGATTGTTCCGGGAGCGGGGTACTCCTATCAATCACACCGCCTCTCACCTCGTCTGTATGGAACCGGGGCTGGAGATGTGGGTAGAGCTGGTAGCCGTGAGCGACGAGTACGCCGTTGTTGTCGAGGTCAGTAACACTTTGAAGATGGACGACGTGGACGAGCACCTGGAACGATTGAGCCGTTTCAAAGCGGCCTTCCCGATGTACCGGGACAAGCAAGTGCTCGGCGCGGTCGCCGGGATGAACGTCCCCGAGGGAGTAGGACGGTACGCCTACAAGAAAGGGCTCTACGTCCTGGCCCAGTCCGGCGAGACGGTGCAGATTCTGAACGACGAGAACTTCCGTCCGCGCGTGTGGTAGATGATTATCCGAATTGCAGGGGCTCCCATTGGACAAGAAAGACCTCCCTCCCCCATTCCTCGACCTGGTGCGCGATGACCTGGTACGGTCGGAGGCCCTCTTACACCGCCGTCTGCCCGACCAACACGAGGCAATCGGCGCCGCCGTCGAACACCTCGTCGGCAGCGGCGGCAAACGCTTACGCCCCGCCCTGGTCTTCCTCTCCTCCCACCTGTGCGGCGCGGAGCAGGAACCGGCCACTTTCGCCGCCGCAGCGGTGGAAATGCTCCACACCGCCACCCTCATCCACGACGATCTCATTGACGGCGCACTGACCCGGCGCGGCATCGAGACCCTCAACGCCTCCTGGACGCCCGGCGCGACGGTGCTCACCGGCGATTACGTCTTCGCCCGCGCCGCGCACCTCCTCTCCCAAGCCGGCAACATCCGCTTGATGAGCCGCTTCGCCGAGACCCTGATGATCATCTGCAACGGCGAGATTCGCCAGATGTTCGACGGGCGGCACGGCGAGACCACCTTCGCGGAATACGAGCGGCGCATCTACGCCAAGACTGCCTCCCTCATCGCGCTGGCCGCCGAATCGGGCCCGATTCTGGCCCATTCCTCTGAAGAGCAGATCGCCGCCCTGCGCACCTACGGCGAGTACCTGGGGCTGGCCTTCCAAGTCGTGGACGACATCCTGGATTTCGTGGCGGACGAGGCGACCCTGGGCAAGCCGGTGGGGGGCGACCTGCGGCAAGGACTGGTTACACTCCCCCTCCTGAAATTCCTCGCCGTCCATCCAGACCATCCGGCCATCCGGCGGGTGCTGGACGGCGACACCTCCCGCGCGGCGGTGCAGGAAGCGGTGCGGGTCGTGGCCGCTTCGCCGGAGGCCATCGGCGGGGCGCAGGCCGTGGCCGAGGAGTACATCCGACGGGCCAAAGAGAGCCTGCACGGGCAGTGTTTCCGGCCGCCGCACGGCGAACGGTACCGCGCTGCCCTCCTCTCCCTGGCCGATTTCGTCGTGCGCCGCCGGTTCTGACATGACCGACCTCTCAGTCATCATCGTCAACTGGAACGTCCGCGACCTCCTGCGTCGCTGTCTGCGCTCCCTCCACTCATCGGCGACCGAGTCCGGGCTGGCGGTGCAGGTCATCGTCGTGGACAACGGCTCCACCGACGGCAGCGTCGAGATGGTACGGAGCGCGTTCCCCGCCGTCCACCTCATCGTCAATCGGGACAATCGCGGCTTCCCCGCCGCCAATAATCAGGGATTGGCCGTCGCCCAGGGCCGCTACTCCCTCATCCTGAACCCGGACACCGAGATCGTCGGTGACGCCCTGGCGACGCTGGTCGCCTTCGCCGACGCCCACCCGGACGTGGGCATCGTCGGCCCCCAACTGCTCAACCCCGACGGCACCGTCCAATCCTCCCGCCGCCGCTTCCCCACGCTGGCGACCGCCTTCTTCGAGTCCACCTGGCTCCAGCGGTACGGGCCGCGCCGCATCCTGGAGCACTACTACGTCCTCGACCGGCCCGACGACCGGGTGCAGGACGTGGACTGGCTCTACGGGGCGGCTTTTATGGCTCGTCGGGAGGCGGTGGCGCAGGTGGGGCTGCTGGACGAGGGGTACTTCATGTACTCGGAGGAGTTGGACTGGTGCCGCCGCTTCCGGGACGCCGGCTGGCGCGTAGTCTACCTGCCGACGGCCCAGGTCATTCACTACGGCGGGAAGAGCAGTGAGCAGGTCATCGCCGCCCGTCACATCCACTTCCAGACCAGCAAAGTCCGCTACTTCCGCAAGTATCACGGGCGGATGGCGGCGGAGGCCCTGCGCTGGTTTCTCCTGGGCAACTACCTCTGGCAATTGGGCCTGGAAGGGGGGAAGTGGCTCCTGGGCCACAAACGTCCCCTGCGGGCCGCCCGGATAGACGCCTACCGTCAGGTACTGCGCTCGCGGCTGAAGTGACTATGACCCGGCGTCCGCTGCTCGCCCTGCTGCTCGTCTTCCTGGGACTGGGGCTCACCTACGCCCTGGTCATTCCCTGCTGCGAATCGCCCGACGAGTGGTCGCACCTCTCCGTCATCCGCTACTGGAGCGAGCACCACACGGCCCCGCCGCGCACCATCCCCGACCGCCGCGCCGCGAGCGGCTCCGACGTGGCCTGGTTCTTCTCCTACCACGACCCGCCGCTCTACTACGCCCCGCCGCTCTACCACGCCCTGGCCGCCCTGCTGGTCTCCCCCATCGGCCTGGACGACCTGCCCCACCTGATGACGCCCAGCCCCGCCTGGGCCGCCGGATTCCCACCTCAGGCCGACACCTCCCCGTTCAACAAAAACATCTTCGTCCACACTGCGGACGAGACGTGGGCGACCAGCCCCACCGTCCGCTCGCTCTGGGTGCTCCGCCTGCTCTCCCTGGGTCTGGGGGCGGTGACGGTTTACTCCACCTACGCCCTCGCCGGCCTTCTCTGGCCCGGACGCCCCCTCCTGGCTCTGGGGGCGGCGGCGGTCGTCGCCTCCAACCCGCAGTTCATCGCCCTCTCCGTCGGCGTCACCAACGACAACCTCCTCAACGCCCTCTTCGGGCTGGCGCTGGTGTGGACTGTGCGCCTGATGGGAGAGGAGGCCCCGCTTCGCCGCTGGGCCGCCCTCGGCGGGCTGACGGGGCTCGCCCTGCTGACCAAGCCCAGCGGCTTGTTGCTGCTCCCGCTGGGACTCCTGGCCGCTTTGTGGGCCGACGGGCCGCGCCGGGAGTTCATTCGTCGGGCGACGGCCTTCCTCACCGCGGCGACGGTCATCGGCGGCTGGTGGTACCTCCTCAACGCCATCCGCTACTCCGACCCGCTGGGTATCGGGCCCCATCTGGCTGCCCAACGACCGCTCGCCCACTTCGGCCTGCGCGAGGCGGGGATGGTCGCCCGCTCCTACTGGGCCGCCTTCGGATGGGGGCCGCTGCTGGTGGCGACCCCCTTCTACCTGGCGGCAGGGGCGGTGCTCCTGCTGGCCCTGGCGGGACTTGTGGGCCGCCGGCTGCGCCCGCCGGGCGGCGTCAAGCCGCTCGTGCTCCTGCTTTTCGCCCTGCTGCTCAACATCGCTTCCCTGGTGCGCTGGGCTATCGCGACAGGCTCCCCGGTCGGCCGGCTGCTCTTCCCGACGCTGCCCGTTCTCGGATTGCTGGTCGCCTGGGGGCTCTCCCGCTGGGGACGCCGTTTGCCGCTCGCCATCGTCGCCGCTGCCTTCCTGTTCGCCGCCTACGTCCCCTGGCACTACCTGCGACCGGCCTACACCCTCAGCACACCGACGCGCATGCCGGAGACCGCCGTCCCTTTCGAGCGGGATTTCGGCCCCGTTCGGGTCGTTGGCTACGAACCGCTGCCCGCTCAGGTGCATCCCGGCGACACCCTGGCGGTGACGATCTACTGGCAGGCAGCCCGCTCATCCTCTCCCCGTTACCGCGTCTGGGTTCAGTTGGCCCCTCAAGACCCG
>JALWUZ010000480.1 GCA_027079895.1 Anaerolineae bacterium | reverse complement strand
AAGCGGCGATACAGGAAGGATGATCTCCTAAAGTTGCTCGGTGAGATGAAGGTATAGTCTGCACCTTGTGGAAACACAGGGATAATGCGAAGTTCCGACCCGCACGAATGGCGTAACGAGTGGAGCACTGTCTCAACGAGGGACCCGGCGAAATTGAAGACGCGGTAAAGATGCCGTGTACCCGCAGCAGGACAAAAAGACCCCGTGGAGCTTTACTGCAGCTCGGTACTGAGTTAGGGCTTGGCTTGTGTAGGATAGGTGGGAGGCGATGAAGCTGGGGCGCCAGCCTCGGTGGAGCCGTCCTTGAAATACCACCCTGGTCAAGTCTTGACCCTAACCCCTGGCCGTGATCCGGCAGGGGGACAGTGCCAGGTGGGCAGTTTGACTGGGGCGGTCGCCTGCGAAAATGTAACGGAGGCGCCCAAAGGTTCCCTCAGGCGGAATGGAAACCCGCCGTAGAGTGTAAAGGCATAAGGGAGCTTGACTGCAAGACCCACAAGTCGAGCAGAGTCGAAAGACGGGCTTAGTGATCCCACGGTTCCGAGTGGAAGGGCCGTGGCTTACCGGATAAAAGCTACCCCGGGGATAACAGGCTAGTCTCCCCCAAGAGTTCACATCGACGGGGAGGTTCGGCACCTCGATGTCGGCTCATCGCATCCTGGGGCTGGATAAGGTCCCAAGGGTTGGGCTGTTCGCCCATTAAAGCGGTACGTGAGCTGGGTTCAGACCGTCGTGAGACAGGTCGGTCTCTATCCGCTGCGGGCGTAGGGGACTTGAAGGGAGCCGCTCTTAGTACGAGAGGACCGGAGTGGACAGACCTCTAGTGTGCCAGTTGTCCCGCCAGGGGCATCGCTGGGTAGCTATGTCTGGCAGAGATAACCGCTGAAAGCATCTAAGTGGGAAACTCGCCCTAAGATGAGGTCCCCCACCGGGTAAACCGGGTAAGACCGCCGGAAGACTACCGGTTTGATAGGCGGGAGGTGTAAGCGCAGCAATGCGTTAAGCCAACCCGATGCTAACGGTCGAGGGCTTAACACGTGATGCGGAGAACTTGGAGTTTTCGCCCTGTTCAGTTGTATACAATGAGTGCCTTTGAAATGTAAATAAAGTCCCTTGGTGATTTTAGCGGCGGGGGTACACCCGGTCCCATCCCGAACCCGGAAGTTAAGCCCGCCAGCGCCGATGGTACTGGGGGGGCGACCCCCTGGGAGAGTAGGTCATCGCCAAGGGACTTTATTGTTTTTGCGTCTCGATCCACATTTGCGTACCGTCACTGGTGATTTCGACGGTGCCGTCCTCGTCGGTGCGATAGACTTGCGCCCCAAACGCCTGGAGCCGTTCGAGTACCTCGTCGCAGGGGTGGCCGAAGCGGTTGTCCGCCCCCACGCTGATGACCGCGATCTGCGGACGGACGGCCGCCAGGAATTCCTCGGTCGTGGAGGTGCAACTGCCGTGGTGGGCGACTTTTAGGATGGTGCTCGCCAACGGCGTCCCGCTCTGCACCAATTGGTGCTCTACCTCGGCCTCGATGTCCCCCGGCAGGAGAACGGACAGTGTCCCGTAGGTCAAGCGGGTGACGACGGAGTTGTTGTTGCCGTCCGACTCGGTGCCGCTGACCAGTTCCGCCCCCGGATGGAGGACGGTCAGACCCACTCCCTCATCTAAAGTGATCTGCAGGCCAGTTTCCCCTCGATAGACAGCCGCGCCCTCGGTCGAGAGGAGTTGCTGCCAGTAGTCGTAGACGGCGGATTGGTGATCCGTCTGGCGAAAGATGACGGTGTCCACGCGGTAGCGTTCCAGTACCGGCACCAGGCCGGTGATGTGGTCGGAGTCGGGGTGGGTGAGCAGCATCACGTCGAGGGAACGATCCCAGAACGGCATCTGACGCCCCAGTTGGGCGAGCAGGACGGTTTCGTCGGGGCCGCCATCCACGAGCATCTGCCGCCCGTTGGGGGTTTGGATGAAGATGGCATCCCCCTGACCGACGTCCATCACGACGACGTGCAGCCGGCGGTCGGGCAGGGCGCGGTAGGCGGAGATGGCCAGCAGTAAGAGGACGGCGGAGATCCCGAAGAGTACTTTCGTCTCCAAGTGGGAGGTGAGTCTGTCCAGCATGGCATTTCTCCGGTCGGGTGGTTGGCTGCGCCACCAGGTGACGAGGGCCAGCAGCAAGTAGTAGCCCCAGACCATCGCCGCGCTCATCCGCACGGGGAGCGAGGCGTAGGGGATTCGCGCCGTCAGCCGGACGGCCTCAATGGTGTAAGTGAGGAAGAGCCAGGCGACCCAGCCGACTATCTGCCCCAGCGAGAGGAATATCAGCCCCAGGATGGCGGCCAGGCCGCCGACGATCATCACCATTGATTGGGCCGGAAGGATGAGGAAGTTGGTGAGGAGGGTCACGACGGAGAGCCGCCCGAAGTAGTAGAGGATGATGGGGGTGGTGGTGATCTGGGCCGCGAGGGTGACGATGAGGGCTTCGTTGATGAGGCTGATGATTTTGTGGGCCAGGTCGGCGGAGGTGAGGCGGGTCAAGGCGCGTTCGAAGGCCTGTTCCAGCGGGTCGGTGTAGAGCACCAGGCCGATGGTGGCGGCAAAGCTGAGTTGGAAGCCGACGTCCCAGAGGGTATAGGGGTTGATGGCGGTCATCACGATGGCGGAGGCGGCGAGGGAGGCCGGAGCGAAGGTGGGGCGGTCGAGGTGCTGGCCCCAGAGGTAGATGATGCCCATAATCGCCGCGCGGACGACGGCCGCCGACGCGCCGACGAAGATGGTGTAGACCAGGACGCCGCCGATGGCGACCCAGACGGCCCGCCGTTCGCCAAAGAGTCGGCGGGCGAGGACGGCGAAGATGCCGGCGATGATGGTGATGTTGAAGCCGGAGATGGCGATGATGTGGGTGGTGCCGGTGGCGGCGAAGTCGTCCATCAGGTCGGCGGGGATGCCGGTCTCGACGCCGAGGAGGATGCCGGTCAGGAGTGCGGCCTGGGGTTCCGGCAGGATGCGGGCGATGGTGGCCTGGGCGTGCCGCTTGAAGCGGAAGAGGTGGTACAGGAAAGGGTTGGCCTGGTTCTCCGCCAGGGTCTCCACCCGGGCGCGACGGATGAGAGAGTAGATGCGCTGACGGGCCAGGTATTCGCGGTAGGAGAAGTCCTCGAAGACGGGGGGCGTCTCCAAAGAGCCGGAGACCCGAAGCCGCTCGCCGTAGAAGTGCTGGGGGTAACGGTCGGTTTTGACCAGTACCAGCCCCTCGACCGGCAGGGTACGTCCGTCGGGGAGTGTGAGGCGGTCGGCTCGCAGGCGTAGGTTGACGTAGTGGGCCCGCTCGTCCGGCTCGCCGACGACGACGCCTTCTAGCGTCACCCACCCGCTGTCGTTGTAGGTCGCCAGGGAGGTCTCGTCGAAGTGGGGGAGGGCGAGGAGTAGCCGGGCCGCGCCCAGGGTCAGGGTCAGCAGGCAGACGGCCCCCAGGCGGACGCGGGGCTCGTCTCGCCACAGGGTGAAGGCCAGGAGTGCGGCCAGGGTCGGGAGCAGGAGGTGAGGCCAGGATGGGCGCAGGGCCTGGGCCAGGGCGATGCCGCCGTGCCAGGCGAGGGCCAGGTAGACGAGGGTCATGCTATCTCCCGGAGTGAGCAATTGAAGCCAAGGGCGCGGAGGGGGCCCAATCGCCCGCCACCGCAATCGAGCGTTGAGATTATACTACGAGGGTTGGCGTCGCGCAATTGGCAATTCCCCCCTCTTGAGGTACAATTCCCGCCGGAGGTCGTGATGATCATCGCAGTCATTGACGGCATGGGGGGCGGCATCGGCGCCCAGATCGTGACCCAGTTACGTCAGGAACTCTCGCTGGAGGTGGAGATCATCGCCCTGGGCGCCAACGCCACCGCCACGGAAAAAATGATGCGAGCCCGTGCCACGCGCGGCGCCAGCGGCGAAAACGCCATCCGCGTCTCCGTCAACCTGGCCGACTTCATCCTGGCCCCGATCAGCGTCGTCGTCCCCAACGCGATGATGGGGGAGATCACCCCCGCCATCGCCGAGGCCGTGGCCGGAGCGCGGGCGCACAAGTTACTCCTCCCCATCAACCAGCCGGGATTCCAGATCGTGGGCATCGAGTGGAAACCGCTCACCAAACAGATCAGCGCGGCCATCGGCGTCATCCGCGCGGCGATGGAGGAGGAGGTGCCGTGAGCCGGTGTTTGCCCCCTCTCCCCTTGTGTGTTAGAATACCCCCCAATCTCACCATACCGCCCGTTTCCGTATCAATCGGGCGGCGCACCGAGGCCCGATGTCCCTGTTGCCGGTGATTACCGTCCTGCTGCCTGTCCTGGGTGCAGGAGGGCTGTTGGCCCTGGCCATCATCCCCCGCCTGCGCCCTTATTTGCGTTACCTGGCCCTGGCGGTCGTCATTCTCTCGCTGGCGGCGGTGGTCGCGCTCCGCTGGACGGAGCCGACGCTCATCATCCCCTCCCTGTGGCGACCGTCGCCGTTGCTCGGCAGTGCGCCCGCTGTCCAGAGCGACCCCCTCGCCCAGCCGCTGGCCCTGGCGATGGAACTCGTCACCCTCGCGGCGGTGCTGGTCGAACTGGGCCGCCGTTCGGAGTCCCACATCCGCCTGACGGCGGCGATGTTGGCCCTGCTCTCCGCTGCCCTGGTGACCATCTGGTCCGCCAACATCGTCTCCACCATCATCAGTTGGGCGGTGTACGACCTGGTGTACGCCATCGGGCACATCGCCGCCGGCGGCTCGGCCCGCACCGGCCTGCGCGGCCTGGTGA
>JALWUZ010000479.1 GCA_027079895.1 Anaerolineae bacterium | reverse complement strand
GTCGGATATGATGTCGCCGAACATGTTGCTGGAGACCAGCACGCCGTAGTCCTGGGGGTTCTTGACCAGCCACATCGCCATCGCGTCCACGTTCGTCTCCCAGAGTTCGATGCCGGGGTACTCCGCGGCCATCTTCCGCGCCTCGCGCACCATCAGGCCGGAGGTCTCGCGGATGACGTTGGGCTTTTCCACGACGGTGACGGTGGGGTAGCCGTGCTCTTTGGCGTACTCGAAGGCGGCCCGCAGGATGCGCCGACAGCCCTTCCGGGTGAAGATACGGGTGGAAAGGGCGATGTCCGCGCCGGGCACGTCGTCGAAGGCGGCCATGCGGGGGTTGTGAGCCTTCATCACCGCGCGCACCTCGTCCGGCAGGGGGTAGAACTCGACCCCGGCGTAGAGCCCCTGGGTGTTCTCCCGGAAGACGACCAGGTCTATGTCGTCCCGATAGTTGAGCGGGTTGCCCTGGAAGGCCTTGCAGGGGCGCAGGTTGACGTACAGGTCGAACATCTGCCGCAGGCGCACGATGGGGCTGCGATAGGTCAATCCCCGGCCCTGAAGTTCGGGGATCAGTTCCGCCTCGGCCTCGTCTTTGGGTTTGGAGGTGATGGCGGCAAAGAGGGCGCAGTCGCAGGTCTTGAGGGTCTCGATGGTGCGCTGCGGGAGCGGGTCCCCTTCGGTGCGCCAGAACTCCCAGCCGATGTCGGCGGGGATGTACTCGGCGTCGAGGTTGATTTTGTCCAGCACGATCTGAGCGGCGTCCATCACGTCTTTCCCGATGCCGTCGCCGGGCATGATGGCGATTCTGTACTTGGGCATTTTCACTCCTCCGATTGTAGTTTGGGGATATTTTACCTCATTCTGGGCCATTACGCCAGAACCGGTGTGGGGAGAGGGAAGATGTGGGCCCGGAAAGGAGCTACCCGCTGTCTACCTTTCGACAACGACCGCCGCCGGCAGCCAGCCTTCGAGCAGCAACTCCCCTTGAATCACGGTGGACTCCTCCGGCGGTGGCACCAGGGAGACTTGATACCAGAGGCTGTCCCCGAAGGCCGGGACGCCCGTGCCGACCCGGAGCAGCGTCACCAGCGTGCCCGGCGTCACCCACAGGATGACACTGCCGGGGTCCCACGGGTCGCGGAGCAGGTAGTACCCATTCTGGCCTTCGACGCTGATCACTATCCCGTTCACGAAGGGGGGCGTCTCCCGCGCGACGGCGGTCTGGGTAGCCCGCACGCTCTCTAACTGCTCGATGAGGGCCACAGTGGTGG
>JALWUZ010000478.1 GCA_027079895.1 Anaerolineae bacterium | reverse complement strand
GGACGCTACGTCCCCTGGGACCGCTACCTGGACCACATCGATGCCGACCTCGTCCTGGCCTTCTTCGGCTTCAACGAATCCTTCGATGGTCAGGAGGGTCTGCAGGCCTACCGCCTGGATCTAGCCGATCTCGTTGACCACATCCTCGCCACGCCCTACGACGGCGTGCGCACGCCCAGGCTGATCCTGGTTTCCGCCACGCCGGTCTCGGATCTTCCCGACGGTGGCCGACGCGCGGCACAGGAGCGCAATCGCTGGATCCAGGCCTACAACCGCGTCACCGAACAGATCGCCAAGGAGAAGGGAGTCGCTTTCATCGACACCTTCACTCCCATGCAGCGAGCCCTTGCCGACAGTGACGAGCCGCTGACGGTGAACGGGGTGCACCTGAACCACCTGGGGAACCGTCGCCTGGCCGAGATCCTCTTGGGCGCCTTTGGTGTCGAGACTGCGCGTTCGGCCGCAAGGGTCCCGCGCGCGGAGCGGGATGAGGTCAGCCCCCGGCGGGCGGCGGTGCTCGAAAAGAACCGCATGTGGTTCATGCGCTACCGCGCGCCCGACGGTTACAACGTCTACGGGGGTCGCTCCAAGAAGGTCTATGCGGGCAGTGAGTCGGGACGGCTCTTTCCCAACTTCGATGTCCTGCAGCGGGAGATGGACTACCTGGATGCCCTCACGAAGGACCTCGATGGGGTGATCTGGGCCCGTGCAAACGGCTCGGGGGAGGAGCCCGTGCCCACCGACCTGCCCGAGCTCATCCCGGTCGAGAGCAACAAGATCGGTCAGGGGCCTGGGGGACGGCATACCTACCTCGACGCGGAGGCGGCCATCGAGAAGATGACCCCGGCCCCGGGGATGAAGGTCAATCTCTTCGCCGACGAGCGGCGCTTCCCCGACCTGGTCAATCCGGTGCAGATGGCCTGGGACCCCGCCGGCCGCCTCTGGGTCTCGGTCTGGCCCAACTACCCGCGTTGGAAGGCGGGTACACCCATGTCGGACAAGATCCTCATCTTCGAGGACACCGACGGGGATGGGCGGGCCGACCGTCAGATCACCTTCGCGGATGACCTGGTCAACCCGACCGGAATCGAGCTTTGGAACGGTGGAGTCTACGTGGCGAGCTGCCCCAACCTGTGGTTCCTCGAGGACACCGACGGGGACCTGGTAGCGGACCGGCGGACGCGTGTGCTGCACGGTTTGAGCTCGGGGGACACCCACCACTCCTCGAACAGCTTCGTCATCGGGCCGGACGGCGCCCTCTACTTCCAGG
>JALWUZ010000477.1 GCA_027079895.1 Anaerolineae bacterium | reverse complement strand
TCAACGGCTCCGGGGGAATCTGGCGGCGGGAGTGCATCACGGCCTCCGGCGGCTGGCAGGCGGACACCCTGTGCGAGGACTTGGACCTCAGTTACCGGGCCCAGTTGGCCGGCTGGGAATGTCTCTACCTCCCGCAAGTGGAGGTGCCGGCGGAGGTGCCGCCCCAGATCACCGCCTTCAAGCGGCAGCAGGCCCGCTGGGCCCAGGGCTCGGTGCAGACGCTCCGCAAACTGGCCGGCCCGCTCCTGCGCAGCGACCGCCTCGACTGGGCGCAGAAGACGATGGGCCTGCTCCACCTGAGCAGTTACCTGGCCCACCCCCTGATGGTGCTGCTCCTGCTCGTCACCCTGCCGCTGCTGACGCTGCCCGGCGGCGGAACGCCCGCCCTCGGCTGGGCGGGGGTCGCCCTGGGACTGACCGGACTGGGGCCGCCGTCGCTCTACGCCGTCTCCCAGTGGGCCCTGTACCCCGATTGGCGGCGGCGGTTCGGCATCTTCCCCCTCCTGGCGGTGATCGGCGTCGGCATCGCCTGGTCGGACACGCGGGCGGTGTGGCGCGGACTGACCCGCTGGGGGGGCGACTTCGCCCGCACGCCGAAATTCCGCCTGGAAAGGCGCGGCGACCGCTGGACGGAGAGCCGCTACCGCCTGCCGCCCGGCGACATCGTCGGGGAAGTCGCCCTGACGGCCTACGCGCTGGCGACGGTCTACGCCGCTGCCGTCACCGGGAACGGCAGCCTGATTCCCTTCTTGCTCCTGTACGCCGTCGCCTTCGGGACGATGGCCGTCCTGGGGCTCACCGGTCGGTGAGGGATTCGGCGCACCACTGCCGGTAGCCGCACCCACGACAGCGGGCGGGATGGTCGTGACTGCGGCCCGCGCCCCCCGCCGCCAGAGCCCTCCGCATCCGCGCCATCGTCGCCAGGAGTTCCCTCTTCAGGGCGAGGGTGTACTCCACCGCGAAAGTCCGCTGGGGGTAGTGGATGAGTCCGTAAGCCGGCCGGCGGTGGAAGTTCTCCTCGACCAGCAGGCAGTAGGCGGCCAACTGGAGGATGTGGCCGGGGTACGGCTGCGTCGGCGTGCGGCCCGATTTGACCTCGACGGGGATGACCGCCCGCCCCTGCGTCACCAGATAATCGGGACGACCGGTGAGCCGATAGCGGGCGGAGAAGAGGGGCTCCTCCGTCCGCTGCCAGCCGCCGGTGTCCACGTAGACGATTTTACCCTGGGGCAGACCGCTGCGGGCCCGTCCCCGCCGCGCCAGCCAGAGC
>JALWUZ010000476.1 GCA_027079895.1 Anaerolineae bacterium | reverse complement strand
CCCCCACGAAAACGTGCTGGGGAAGGTCGGCGAAGGGTTCATAATCTTCATGAAATCCCTCGACATGGGCCGTTTGACGCTGGGCGCGGCCTGCATCGGCGGCGCGGATATGGCGTTGGAGATGGCCATCCGCTGGGCCAAGACCCGCAAACAGTTCGGGAAGGCCCTGGCGCACAATCAGGCGGTGCAATGGCAAATCGCCAACATAGCGACGGAGATCGAGGCCCTGCGAAGCCTCGTCTACCGCGTGGCCTGGTTGGTGGATACCGGCCAGCCCTTCAGCCAACTGGCGGCGATGTGCAAACTGTACGGCTCCGAAGTCGCCTCGCGGGCGATGGACATGGCGATTCAGATTCACGGCGGCCTGGGCTACTCGCGGGATTTCCCGCTGGAGCGCGGCTTCCGTGACGCCCGCATCGGCGAAATCTACGAAGGCACCAACGAAGTACAGCGCATCGTCATCGCCAACAACATCTTCCGTCAGCACGGCGTCCGCATCCGCCCGTGAAGCGGCACGCGATTGGAGGAAATGCTATGCGAGTTGTCGTGATACTGGGACAAGTTCTCGACCCCGGCGGCATCGTGGTCAAACGGAGCGCGGGGCGCATCTTCGTCAACCGAAAAGAGTACCTCATCCAGCCGGCCGACCGTTCCGCTTTGGAGGCGGCCCTGCGGCTGCGAGACGCCGACGAGTCGGTGGAGATCGTCGCCCTCCCGCGCGGCCCGCTCCCCGACGACGACCTGCTCCGCCGGGCTTTGGCGCGGGGCGCGGACCGGGCCATCTACCTGACCGGCCCGGCGGGCTTCGCCTCCGCCGACGACGCGGTGATGGCCGCAGTGCTGGCGGCGGCGATCGCCCGTCTCGGCGGGGCCGACCTGGTGCTGACCGGCGACCGCACCCTCGACAGCGGCCAGGGCCAACTGGGGCTGCGACTGGCCGAGACCCTGGGCTACCCGCAGATCGTCGCCGCGTGGCAGGTGACGGTGGAGGACGGCGCGGTGCAGGCCGTCGTCCGGCGCGGCGACGCCTACCTGACAGTCGCCGCCGACCTCCCGGCGGTGGTGACGCTCCCCGCCGGTGCGCTCACCCTCCGCTACCCCGACGGCGTCCGGCTCATCAACATCTACAAGGGCGTCGGCGAGATCGCCGCGGCCCTGGAGCAGTGGGACGTGACGGAGTTGGTGTCGGCGGAGGCCCTCTCTCCGGCCTGGTCGCTGCTGGGCAAGGACTTCCCGCCGGAGCGGGAGCGGGGCGTGCGCGTCGAGGGCTCGCCGGAGGAGATGGCCCAGGCCGTAGCCGCGGCCCTGCGGCAGAAGATTGGGAGCGGGAGGTGAGGCGATGGAATCCTATCTCGACCTGTTGATGGCCCAACAAGGGGAGGTCACTATCGAAGCGGCCGGCGGAGGCGGCGTCTGGGTCGTGGCCGACGTGCAGGACGGCTCGCTCGCCCCGGTGACGCTGGAAGCAATCGGCGCGGCCCGCCTCCTGGCCGACTCGCTGGGGGCCTACGTCTACGCCGTCCTCCTGGGCGACGGCGTCGGCGACCTGGCCGCCGTCCTCTTCCAGGCCGGAGCGGACGGCGTGCGCGTCGCCGACCATCCCGCGCTGGCCCGCCTCGGACTGGAGCCGTATCTGGCGGTGCTCGCCGACCTGTTCGCCGCGGAGCAGCCGGAAGTGGTGCTCTTCGGGGCGACGGAGCAGGGGGCGGAGTTGGCCCCCCGTATGGCGCAGCGCACCGGCGGCGGCCTGGTGGAGCACGTCGTCGCGCTGGACCTGGACGAGTCCACCCGGACGGTGCGCGGAGCGGTGCCGATCTACGGCGGGGAGTATTTCGAGGTGGTCGCCTGCCCGGAGGCCCGCCCGCAGTTCTTCACCGTCGAACCGGGCGCGTTCTCGTCCCCCTACCTGGACAAGTTCCGCAAGGGGGAGCCGACTCCGGTGGCCGTCGAACCGGTGGAAGCGGCGGTGCGGGTGCTGGGCCCGGCGGAGGGTTTCACGCCGCCGCCGGTCCCGCTGGCGCGGGCTCCGGTCATCGTCGCCGCCGGACGGCAGGCCGGCGACTTCGCCCTAGTGGAAGAACTGGCCGCCGCTCTGGGGGCCCAGGTGGCCGGCGACCGGGGGGCGTGGGACGCCGGCTGGGTCGAGGCGGCCCAGGTGGTGGACGTGCGCGGGGTAGAGGTCGCCCCGGAGGTCTACCTGGCCGTCGGGATACGGGGGGACACGTTCCACAACGCGGCCATCGAGGGGGCGCGGTACATCGTCGCCATCCACCCCGACCCCGACGCGCCGCTCTTCGAGGTGGCCGACCTGTGCGTGGAAGCGGACCCGCGCGCGGTGGTGCCGCTGTTGTTGAAAGCGTATCAGGCGTAGGGCGGCCGGCCCGACCGCCCATCCCCAAGAGACCGCAGCACCTCGTCCACCCCCGGCAGGCGCGTCCGCAGGAGCGAACGGGCCCGGCGGCAGTCCAGCGTGCAGTCCGGCGGGCGGACGAGGCCGCTATCTCGAACCGAAACCGGCACGGCGGCGGTGGGGGGCAGCCCGTGATGTCGCAGCAGCCGGAGGCCGAACTCGTAGCGCGAGAGTGTCTGCGCCCCGGCGACGTGCAGCACACCGGTATAGTCCAGCGTGGCTAACTCCACCACCGCCGCCGCGAGGCTCCGCACCCAGATTGGGCAGCGCAACTCGTCGCTGAACAGACGGAGCCGCTCGCCGGCCTGCGCTGCCTCCACAATCCAGCGCACCTGCCGGGCCAGGCGGGGCCGCCAGCCGTAGATGAGCGATGTCCGCACGATGACCGCCTCCGCCCCGGCCTTGCGCACCTCCTCCTCGGCCTGCGCCTTGCTCCGTCCGTAGGGCGTGAGCGGGGACGGCGGGTCATCCTCGTTGTAATTCCCCTTCCGCCCGTCGAACACCACGTCGGTGGAGATGTGAATCAGACGGGCGGCGACGGCGGCCGCCGCCCGTGCGACATGGCCGCTGCCGTCGCGGTTGACCGCCATGAAATCGTGGTCGTCCGCGCTGTGGCCGGGGTTGACCGCCGCCGTGTGGACGATCACCGCCGGGCGCAGTTCCTCGACCAGCGCGGCGACCGCCCCGGCGTCCCGCACGTCCAGCCGCCGCCAGGCGACGCCGGGGATGTCCGTCGGGTGGCTGAAGTAGGTGGCGGTCACGTCCCACCCATCACGCGCCAGGAGAGCCACCCAGGTCCCCAGGTAGCCGCTGCCGCCGGTAATCAGCAGTCGCCTCATTTCAGCACCACGTCCTTGACGACGATCAACGTCGCCACGCCCAGCAGTACCCAGCCGAAGACCTGCTTGACCGTCCGGGAGCGCATCCGGCCGGCCATCATCCGCGAGCCGAGTTGACTGCCGAGCAGCACCGCCGCCACACTGCCGAGCCAGACTCCCCAGCGCGGCTGGGCGGCGGTCGCCAGATGGGAGATGAAACTGGACAGGCCGGAGCAGGTGACGACGAAGGCGGAGGTGGCGGCGGCGTTCTTGGCCTCCAGGCCGGCGATGTACAGCAGCGGCACGACGAAGGAGCCGCCCCCGCGCCCGATGAGCCCGGCGGTCAGCCCCAGGCCGCTCCCCGCGCTCAGCCCCAGCGCCACGCGCCCCCTGGCGGACATCCTCCCCTTCTTGGGCTTCCAGCCGGAGAGCATCAGCACGGCGGCAGCGGCGGTGAACAGGGCGAAGAAGAGCAGGAGCGGCTTGACCGGCAACTGGACGTTGAGCCACACCCCCAGCGGGGCGAAGATGATCATCGTCAGGGCGAAAGGCACCGCCACCGGCCAGACGATCAGGTGCTTGCGGGCGTAGGTGATGGCTGCCGAACTGCTGTTGACCACGTTGAGCAGCATCCCCAGCGGCACCGCCTCGGTCTTGAAGTCCAGCCCCAGCCAGTACAGGATGGGGATGTAGAGTTGCGAGCCGCCCATACCCAGCATCGAGAAGACGAAGGCGATGACGAAGAAGAGCGGCGGTATCAGGTAGAACGTGTTCATCGTGGCCTCCTTTGCGAGGGGGTATATGCAGATTTCTGAATGTGCCTCACGGCGCAATCCTACCCCCAGACGGCGGTCTTGTCAAGTCTCGGCCCGTCGCGGCCCTGAATGAGGGCCTTTCAGCGTTCTAACCTTCGACGGGTGGACAAGGGGGAGGGCGCGGGGTAGGCGATGGCACTGCCACAGCCTACCCCTTTGTTCGGGACGGGCGGAAACACAAAGCCGTCCACGGCATCATCCCGTGGACGGTTCCCCCGCGCCTCGGATGGGCTCAGCACTCGCTGTAGCCGCAGGCGTAGCACCGACGGCACCCCTCGGTGTCCACCAACGCCGCCTGACCGCACTCCGGGCACAGGTCGCCGCTGGGGAAGAGGGAGAGTTGCTCCACGTCCACGCCGGGCGGCGGGGCGGGCTCCGTCAGCCCCAGATGTTCGGCCAGCACCTGGGCGATGCCGTCGGGGAGGCTCTGGACGCGCCCGTGACCGAAGCCCAGCGGCCGCCCGCCGCCGATGCCCTTCAACTGCCGCACGACCTGGTGCAGCCGCTTGGTCGCCGAAAGGGGTGAGGGGATGCGCAGGACGAGGGAGATCAGCCGCCCGATGGCTTCGGAGACCGCCGCCGTGTCGGAGCCGGCCTTCCCCACGTTGAGGAAGACCTCGAAGGGCTCGTCGTCGCCGTTGGTGTTGATGGTGATGTAGGCCGTGCCCAACGGCGTCGCCATCCGGTAGGTCGAGCCCTTCAGCCGGTGGGGGCGGGGGCGAACTTTCATAGGGACGGCGAGGCCGCGCGGCTGCTGCTTGGCCTTC
>JALWUZ010000475.1 GCA_027079895.1 Anaerolineae bacterium | reverse complement strand
GACGAGGAAGCCGCCAAGGGGTTCCTCGCCCAGCACCCGGACGAGATCAAGATGCTCGACCAGCCCGTCAGCGGGGCGGAGGAGTTGGGCTTCGTCTTCCCGCCCGGCAGCGACCTAATCGAGCCGGTCAACTACGCCATCCAGGTGTTGCAGGACAACGGCACCCTCGACGACCTGTATCAGAAGTACTGGGGCGAAGGGGCCGAGGCGGAGGCCGAGCCCGAAGAGAAATACGACCTGGGCGGTCGGGAGATTCGGGTCGGCGTCGAGAACGCTTATCCGCCTTTCAACTACATTGACGAGGAGACCGGCGAGCCCGGCGGCTGGGACTACGACGCCGTCAACGCGATCTGCGAAGTCATCAACTGCAAGCCGGTCTTCGTCGAAGCGGCCTGGGAGGGGATCTTCGAGGCGACCGCCGCCGGTGAGTACGACATGGTGGCCGACGGCGTCACCATCACGCCGGAGCGGGATGAGGTGGTGGACTTCTCCATCCCCTACATGGTCATCCAACAGTTCATCCTCGTTCGCAAGGACGAGACCGAGATCGTGGACGAGGCCAGCCTGGTCGCCAGCGACGCCATCGTCGGCACCCAGATCGGCACCACCAACGAGTCGAAGGCGATCGAGTTGGTCGGTGAGGACCGGGTGCAGAGTTTCGACACGTTCGACATGCCCATCCAGGCCCTCATCGCCGGGGATGTGCGGGCGGTGCTGATGGACGAGGAAGCCGCCAAAGGATTCCTCGCCCAGCACCCGGACGAGATCAAGATGCTCGACCAGCCCGTCAGCGGGGCGGAGGAGTTGGGCTTCGTCTTCCCGCCCGGCAGCGACCTGATCGAGCCGGTCAACTACGCCATCCAGGTGTTGCAGGATGACGGCACGCTCGACGAACTGTACCAGAAGTACTGGGGCGAGGGCGCGGCCGAGACCGAGGAGACCGAAGGGTACGACCTGGGCGGCCGGGAGATTCGGGTCGGCGTCGAGAACGCCTATCCGCCTTTCAACTACATTGACGAGGCCACCGGCGAGCCCGGCGGCTGGGACTACGACGCCGTCAACGCGATCTGCGAGGTCATCAACTGCCAGCCGGTCTTCGTCGAGGCGGCCTGGGAGGGGATTTTCGAGGCGACCGCCGCTGGTGAGTACGACATGGTGGCCGACGGCGTCACCATCACGCCGGAGCGGGATGAAGTGGTGGACTTCTCCATCCCCTACATGGTCATCCAGCAGTTCATCGTCGTTCGCAAGGACGAAACCGAAATCGTGGACGAGGCCAGCCTGATTGCCAGCGACGCCATCGTCGGCACCCAGATCGGCACCACCAACGAGTCGAAGGCGATCGAGTTGGTCGGTGAGGACCGGGTACAGAGTTTCGACACGTTCGACATGCCCATCCAGGCCCTCATCGCCGGGGATGTGCGGGCGGTGCTGATGGACGAGGAAGCCGCCAAGGGGTTCCTCGCCCAGCACCCGGACGAAATCAAGATGCTCGATACCCCGGTCAGCGGGGCGGAGGAGTTGGGCTTCGTCTTCCCGCCCGACAGCGACCTGATCGAGCCGGTCAACTACGCCATCCAGGTGTTGCAGGACAACGGCACGCTCGACAAACTGTACCAGAAGTACTGGGGACAGTAAGCCGGAGACACGCTGCGACCTGACAGGTCTCCCCGCGAGACCTGTCAGGTCGCCAACCCGAGAAAGGAGCACGAAATGCCCGACGCCCAAGCATCCGACGAAACCCGCCGGACTCCCGGTATCTTTCCTTCATCAATCAACCTGGCGCAACTGCCCTGGTGGGTGCTCGTCCTGCTGCTCATGGGAGTTGCCCTGGTCTACGCCATCGCCTCCATCCCCAGTTACACCGACGCCTTCTATTTCATCGTCCCTGGGCTGAAAATTACCATCCTGGCCAGCGTCGTCGCCTTCGCCATCGCCCTCGTGACTGGCCTCATCGTCGGCCTGGCGCGGATTTCCCCCAACCCGATCGCCTACAACATCGCCACCTTCTACGTCGAAGTGGTGCGCGGCATCCCGATGATCGTCATCATCATCTACGTCGCCTACGTCCTGGTGCCGCTGTTCGTCGGTATGGTCAACGGCCTGGGGAACTTCATCCTCGAAACTTCCTGGCTCGCCTTCCTCTCCGCCCTGGGACAGAAACTCTCCGCCATAGACGTGAAGAACATCAACCCCCTCATCCGCGCCATCGCCGGCCTGGCCTTCGGCTACGGCGCGTATGAAGCGGAGGTCTTCCGGGCCGGCATCCAGTCCATCGAAAAAGGGCAGATGGAGGCCGCCCGCTCGCTGGGGATGAATTACTTCCAGGCTATGCGATACGTCATCCTCCCCCAGGCCATCCGGGTGATTCTGCCCCCGCTGGGCAACGATTTCATCGCTATGCTGAAGGACTCCTCCCTCATCTCCGTCCTCGCTGTGCGCGACCTGACTCAGTTGGGGAAACTGAACCGCTCGCGCACCTTCCGCACCTTCGAGACCTGGAACACTGTCACCTACTTGTACCTCTCGATGACCCTGTTGGGCTCGATGGGGGTCAAATGGCTGGAAAGGAAGTTTAGGACCGGTGAACGATAGCATAATCCAAATCCGACACGTTTTCAAGAACTTCAAACACGTCCGCGCGTTGGATGACGTGAGCCTGGACGTGCAGCGCGGGGAAGTGGCCTTCATCTTCGGCCCCAGCGGGAGCGGGAAGTCCACCTTGTTGCGCTGCATCAACAAACTGGAGACGGTGGACAAGGGGGAGATCATCGTGGACGGCATCACCGTCACCGACCCGCACGCCGACATTGACGCCATGCGGGCCGAGGTGGGGATGGTCTTCCAGTCCTTCAACCTCTTCCCCCATCTGACCGCCTTGCAGAACATCACTCTGGCGCAGGAAAAGGTACGCAAGCGGTCACGGGAGGAGGCGACCGCCATCGCCCACCGGCTGCTGGAACGGGTCGGCCTGCCGGACAAGGCGAACTCCTACCCCAATCAACTATCCGGCGGGCAGAAACAGCGGGTCGCCATCGCCCGCGCCCTGGCGATGAACCCCAAAATCATGCTCTTCGACGAGCCCACCTCCGCGCTGGACCCGGAGATGATCCGCGAGGTGCTGGACGTGATGCTCGACCTGGCGCGGGAGGGGATGACGATGGTCGTCGTCTCCCACGAGATGGGGTTCGCCCGCGCCGCCGCCGACCGGATGATCTTCCTGGAATCGGGGCGGGTGGTGGAGATCGCCACGCCGGAGGAGTTGTTTTCCAATCCGAAGGAGGAGCGCACCAAGCAATTCCTGAGCCAAATCCTGCACTGAGGCGGCCAACATCGGGGGCGTGCCGTAAGCCCATTGGCGGCAGGCGAATAGTTATTCGCCCCTACACCCCGCCACACGTCGTAGGGGCGAATAACCATTCGCCCCTACGTACCCGGCCGGTACGGGCGAATGACCATTCGCCCCCGCGTACCGCCCCCGACACCGGTACGGGTGGGCGGGTAACGCGCGGCCTGGGGCGCGGATTCGGGCGGTGGATGGGCGGAGGGAAGGTTGGGCGAATCGGGCGAATAACCAATTCGCCCCACGTACCCCGGCCGGTACGGGCGAATGACCATTCATCCCCGCGTACCGCCCCCGACACCGGTACGGGCGAATGACCATTCACCCCCACATACCGCCCCCGGCCGGTTCGGGTGGGCGGGTAACGCGCCGCCCCCAATCCGCCTGAAAGAGGAACCAACGATGATCGGCCAGATCGAAGGTCTGCTGCAAAAAGGCATCGAAGCGGCCCGCGCCGACGACCTGGAACGGGCCCGCGAATACTTCATCCGCGTCATCGAACTGGATCAGTACAACGAAAAGGCCTGGCTCTGGCTCAGTTCCGTCGCCGAGCGGGAGGCGGACAAACTGGTCTGCCTCGAAAACGTCCTCGCCATCAACCCGGACAACACCTACGCCTCCGCCCAACTGCAACACCTGAGCCGCAAACTGGCGGACAGCGACGAGGAGTCGCTCCTGCCCCGCCTGGCCTACGAGCGGCCCGTTGCAAAGAAGAAGAGAGCGGAATCCCCGCCGCCCGCCCGCCGCATCTGCCCGCGCTGCGGCTACAGCAACCCCGGCTGGGCCTACCTGTGCGACAAGTGCGGCGCGAACCTGCGGGCCGTTGACCTGCGCACCTCCGTTGGGCCGGTCGCCCGCGAGCGAAAGCCGCTCTTCGCCACCCTCTTCGAGTCCTGGGGCGGCGTCATCACCTTCGACCGCCTCTTCGCCTACCTGCCGGAGGTGGAGATCGCCTCCTGGGGGCGCACCCTGACCGCCTTTTTCGTCGCCATCCTGTTCGCCGTCCTCTGGCAGGCGATCGTCACACTCTCCTACCGGCTGCTCATCGGGCAACGGGTCTCGTGGGGGGCGGTGCGCCTCACCCTCCTGCCCGCGCTGACGACCACCGCCGCCACCTTCGCCGTCTGGTCGCTGCCCTACCTCCTCGTCGCCCCGCTGACCTGGGGACTGGGCCGCCTGCTCGGCGGTCGGGGCTCGTTCAAAGTCCACGCCCACCTGGTGGCGATCGCCGTCACCGGCTGGCTGGTGCTGGGAGGACTGCTGCGCCCCTTCCCGGACGTCCTCCTAACCGGCCTGATACGCGACTGGCAGTTGCGGACGACTATCCAAACCGTGTTGCCGATCGTCGCCTGGGCGGGAGGGGCGTTGACCATTTTCGCCTACTTGGTCCAGGCCGTCGAGACGGCCCAGCGATTTTCAGCGGTGCGGGCCTTCCTGACGGTCGTCATGTCGCTGGCGGCGACGGTG
>JALWUZ010000474.1 GCA_027079895.1 Anaerolineae bacterium | reverse complement strand
CAGCGACCTCGTCCACCTGACGATGAGCGACCCGCAGTGGGCGACCGCCCTTTCCACCGACACCGTCGGCCCGTTGCAGCCGGGAGAGACGGCCACCTTCGCCGTCGTCGTCGCCGTCCCCGCCGATGGGATGGCCTACGAGCGGGACGGGTTCGTCGTCACCGCCACCTCCGCCCTCGACCCGCGCGACCCGCCCGTCGCCGCCGTCGGCGTCGTCACGACGATAGTCAACGCCATCTACGAGGCCGACCTGACCCCGGCCACCGCCGCCCGAAGCGCGTACCCCGGCGACACGGCCGCCTACCGGTTCCACCTGGTCAACAACGGCAACATCAACGACACCTACACGGCGACCTACGCCTACCTCTCCGGTAGCAACTGGCCGGTCGCCGTCAGCCCGGCCGAGCCGTTCACCCTCGCGCCGGGCGCGTCCCAGGCGGTGGACGTGCAGGTGACGGTGCCGCTCACGGCGACCACCGTCGAGCAGGCCGCCGTCGCGCTGCGGCTCATCTCCTCCGGCGGCGTGGAGGCGACGAGCGTCATGACGACCGGCGTCGAGTGCGTCCCGGTCAGCGGGCCCAGTTTCCGCTACGCGCCCGCCGAACCGCTCTCCAACCTCCCGGTGACGCTCACCGCCGGAGTGTGGCTGGGGACGCCTCCCTACTCCTACACCTGGAACTTCGCCGACGGCTCGACCCTGACCGGCGTCAGCAACGCGAACGAGAACGTCCAGTTCACCCACGTATTCACCACGCCGGGCGACTACCGGGTCGTGCTGACGGTGCTCAACTGTTTTGGGACGGCGGCCAGCAACGCGGCCCACGTCCTTTCTGTGGGACAGGGGCCGGAGATACCGACCTCCCACACCGCCTACCTCCCCCTCGTTCTGCGGACGTGGTGAGAGCGGGGGATACGAAACGGGCCGGGTTCTGGTGGAACCCGGCCCGTCGCATTTCGACGCCCAGTCAGCGCACGATGATCGGCGTCCCGACCCGCGCGTCGCTCTGGATGAAATCGTCCTCGTAGCCGCCGATGGGGTGCGTCCATCGGTAGATGAACCGCGCCGCCTCGCAGGAGACGTTCAGGCAGCCGTGGCTGCGGGGGATGCCGAAATCGTTGTGCCAGTAGGTGCCGTGGATGGCGGTGCCGCTCAGGTCGAAAAAGGTGTTCCAGGGAATCCCCGGCAGGTCGAATACGCTGCCGATCGTCGGCGGGCCGCCGGGGTAGGGCCGGTTCGACATGTGCCGCGACGGTTGCTTCAGGATCACCGCCATC
>JALWUZ010000473.1 GCA_027079895.1 Anaerolineae bacterium | reverse complement strand
GTCGGGGGTGGTGTCGCCGCCGATGCGGTAGGAAAACGGACGGGCCGGGTTCTGCTTGGTGTAGGCGATCAGTTTTTTGGCGACGGGGGTGCCGGCGACATCGAAGTCGGCCCAGGTCCCGCCGAAACTGCCCCAGGTGAAGACCGTCGCCCCGACGACGTAGTCGTCTTTCTGCAACTCCTCGTCGTACCAGACCAGTTGCCGGAAGTAGTAGTCGGCGGGGTCGCTTTCGCCATCGTGCTGCTCCCAGAACTTCCCCAGGTGCTTCCAAGTTTTGGGAGGTGCGCCCTGGGGCTTGGGGTTCACCATCGGGTCAATGCCGCACTCGGTGATCACCAGGGGCACGTTCCCCAGGCCGTTGGGGAGCAGGTGCTGGCGGTAGACCTTGCGGTAGCGGAGCGTCGTCCAGCCTTCGTCTCCCTCGTCGGCGTTGGGGTCGAGTTGGTGTTTGCCGGTCATCCACCACATCCAGGGGTGGCTGTACTCGTGGAGTCCCAGGATGGCGTGGTATTTCTGCGCCGCCCGCAGCGCGGGGAAGAAGGCCGGCCAGAGTTCCAGGGCCGGGGTGCCGGTGGCGAAGTTGCCGATGACGCACTTGCGCCCCATCTCGGCCATCAGTTTCATCCGCTCGATCTCGAAGTGGGCGTACCAGTCCATCTCCTCGGCGGAGCCCCAGGTGGGTTCGTTGTGTCCCTCCCAGTACTCGATGTGAGGATTGCTCTCGTAAGTCTCCCGCTGGTCGTTGATGAACTGCCGGGCGGCTTCGAGGGGCGTTTTCCCGGTGCGGCGTTGGAGTTGGGCGTCGTAGTCGCCCTGATGCCGCCGTCCGATTACCAGGACGCCTCGAGGCACGTCCTTCGCCATCCCCCAGTCGCCGACGAATTTCACGACGGCCGGCCGGGCCTGGATGTACTCTTCGAGGTCGGGAGCCGCTCGCAACACGTGTGGTCCCAATTTGGTTGGCATAGTCAGACCTCCTTATTTTGTTCGACTGCATCACACACGCGGTCGGTTCACTCCGGCAGGCCGAAGAAGCCGAAGAGGTTCGCCAGGGCGTTGAACCGCTGCCGGTCGCTGAACAGTACCCCGGCCTCCCGCAACTTCTCCGCCGCCTCCGCCGTGTACCCCTGCTTGCAGAAGTACCACCGCTCCACCTGCGCGTACTCTTTCTCTTCCGCCACCGCCGCGACCTGTTCCAGGAAGCGGGCAATGTCCTCGACCCCGGCCGGGCTGCGCTTGTACTTCACCTGCACCAGCCAGGCCCGCCGCCCGTCGTCCCACTCCCCCGTCAGGTCAATCTCGAACGGGACGCCGCCGCGGACTACGCCGCCGCGCCGCACCACCCGCTCGAAGCGGGGGAGCGTCACCGGGCCGCTCTGCCCGAAGTACTGCTCGCCGTCCACCTCCCGCCCGTCGAACTTCCGCATCACCGCGCCGACGTAGACCTCGGCCACCTCGCCGATGAAGTTGTTCACCCGTCCCATCAGCCGCCGGTACTCCGCTTGCCAGTCCCGCACTGCCTCCGCCGGGCTCAATCGCTCGATCTCCACGCGGTGCTGGTACTCGATGTACCGCCGCAGCATCGGGTCGGTGGGGCCCTGGTAACTGATGAGGCCGACTTTCTCCACCACGTCCACCCACTGCAACTTGTCCAGGGCCGCCAGCACCTCCTCGACTGTGGCCCCGATCTCCCGCGCCACCCGCTCGGCGTCAATGCGCTCGCCGGGGTATTTCGTCGCCCACAGCATCACCCGGCGGGTCACCGGGCCCTCGTTCAGTTGGTGGCTGAACTTGCCGAACTCCTCGCGGTAGTGCTGCCACAGTTGCCCCAGCGGGTCGGTGAGTTCGAAAATCAGCACGTCCTCCAGGGCGTCCAGGGCGGGGAAGCGGCGGCGGGCCGGGCTGAGGCTGGTCAGCAGGGCGTGGATGGAGTAGGGAAAGCCGCCGGTCAGTTGCCAGACTGCTTCGGATAACTCCTCGTCCACCGCCGTTCCCGTGACCTCCCCCAGCCGGAAGACCAGGTCTTGGGCGTGCTCCCGACTCAAGGGCTTCATGTACCAGTACTGGAATCGGCCGGAGAGCATGCCGCCCAACGCCTGTCTCACCAGGAGCGACACCGCCGACCCCGACACCAGCAGCGGGGCCCACTTGGTGTCCACCGCCCACTGGAAACTGTCCGTCAGGTCGTGGTGTACGCCCTGCAACGGGTCGTAGACATCGGTCAGCACCTGGAACTCGTCCACGATGATCGCCGTCGGCAGATCGCTGATGGCCGCCGAGCCCAGCGGGAAGTTGATGACCCACTGTACCAGGCTGTGGGTCATTCGGGTCGCGCTCTGGACGCTGCCGTCGTAGCGGTAGAGCAGTTCCAGGGCGAACTCGTCCTGCTTCTCGTCGGCGAAGCCGCGCAGTTCCTCCAGGCCGGCCTTCCGCCGCACCAGCATCGGCTCGCGGTGGCGGAAGGCCAGGTAGCACCTGAGGTAGCCGGAGAAGTACTCCTCGGCGAACTCGAAGCCGGTGATGGCGCGGTCCAGGTTGAGGTAGTGGGCGAAGGAGATGAACACCGGCAGTACCCGCTCCTGCTCCCAGAACAGGCGGTTGAACAGTTTCACCAGGATGGCGGTCTTGCCGGTGCGCCGCCGCCCGATGAGGGCCAGGCTGCTCAGGGCGGGGTTGGGGATGCTCGTCGCCCACTCCCAGAACAGGGCCAACTCCTGCTCCCGGTCTACGAACAGGTCGCCCAGCAAGTCCTCCAGGGGGTTGAGACGCCTTTCCATCACACGATCATCGGCTCGCGGTAGAGGCCGAATACCTCGCGGAAGATGTCCATAATCTCCTGCAAAGTGGCGTAAGCCCGCACGGCGTCGAGGATGTAGGGCATCAGGTTTTCGGTGCCCTGGGCGGCAATGCGCAACCGGTCGAGGGCCTGGCCGACTGCGCCGTTGTCCCGCTCCGCCCGCACCTGTTCCAGGCGGGCCCGCTGCCGCTCGTACCCGTGCGGATCCATCTTCAACAACGGAATCTCCAGCGGTTCTTCGGCGACGAACTCGTTGACGCCGACGATGATGCGCCGCCGCTCGTCTATCTCCCGCTGATAGCGGTAGGCGGCGTCGGCGATCTCCTGCTGGAAGAAGCCGGCCTCGATGGCCGGGATGACGCCGCCGTAAGCCTCGATGCGCTCGAAATACTCGTAAACCTGCCGCTCCATCCGGTCGGTGAGGGCTTCGATGGCGTAGGAGCCGCCCAGGGGGTCAACGGTGTTGACGACGCCGGACTCGTGGGCGATGATCTGCTGGGTGCGGAGGGCGATCTTGACCGCCTGCTCGCTCGGCAGGGCCAACGCCTCGTCCAGGCTGTTGGTGTGCAGCGATTGAGTCCCGCCCAGCACCGCCGCCAGAGCCTGAATCGCCACTCGGACGACGTTGATCTCCGGTTGCTGCGCGGTGAGGGAGCATCCCGCCGTCTGGGTGTGGAAACGGAGCCACCATGAGCGCGGATTCCGGGCGCCGAAAGTCTCCCGCATCTCCCGCGCCCAAATGCGCCGGGCGGCCCGGAACTTGGCGATCTCTTCCAGAAAGTCGTTGTGGCAGTTGAAGAAGAACGAAAGGCGTGGGGCGAAGGAGTCAATGTCCAGGCCGCGCTCCAGGGCCCAGCGGACGTACTCCATCCCGTCGGCCAGCGTGAAGGCCAACTCCTGCGCCGCCGTCGAACCGGCCTCGCGGATGTGGTAGCCGGAGATGGAGATGGTGTTCCAGCGGGGGAGGTGCTGGCTGCCGAACTCGATGGTGTCCGTCACCAGCCGCATCGAGGGGCCCGGCGGGAAGATGTACTCTTTCTGGGCGATGTACTCCTTCAGGATGTCGTTCTGAATCGTGCCGCCCAGGTCCCGCATCGGGACGCCCTGCTTCTCGGCGGCGGCGATGTACATCGCCCAGATGACCGCCGCCGGGGAGTTGATGGTCATCGAGGTGGTCACTTTGCCCAGCGGGATGTCCTGGAAGAGGATCTCCATGTCCCGCAACGAGGAGACGGCGACGCCGCATTTGCCGAACTCCCCCTCGGCCTCCGGCGCGTCGGTGTCGTATCCCATCAGCGTGGGCAGGTCGAAGGCGACGGAGAGGCCGGTCTGCCCCTGTTCGAGGAGGTACTTGAAGCGGGCGTTGGTCTCCTCGGCGGTGCCGAACCCGGCGAACATGCGCATCGTCCACAGCCGCCCCCGGTGCATCGTCGGATGAATGCCCCTGGTGAACGGGTACTCGCCGGGGAAGCCGAGTTTCTCCATATAATCCCCTTCGGTGTCCAAAGGGGTGTAGAGCCGCTGAACCGGCTCACCGGAGGTGGTGATGAACTCCTCGTACCGCTCCGGGAAACGGTCGAGGGTCTTCTTGAGAGTGGTCTGTTCCCACTGTTCACGGGCTTCCTGAAGGGCTTCTCGATCCACGTTCATTTATGTGTGCCTCCGTAGAAATCCAGGAAATAGAGCACCGTCTCGATGCCGCGATAGAAATTGGGCAGATGGAACTTCTCGTTGGGGGCGTGAATCCGGTCGTCGGGCAGGCCGAAGCCCATCAAGACCGAATCTATCCCCAAAACCCGCTTGAAGGTGGCGACGACGGGGATCGAGCCGCCTTCGCGGGTGAAGACGGGCCGCTTGCCGAAGGCCATTTCGTAGGCGCGGGAGGCGGCCTCCAACGCCGGGCTGTGCCGGTCGAGGACGATGCCGTCGCCGCCGTGCAGCGCATGCACTGTGACCCGGACGGCCGGCGGGGCGATGGCGGTCAGGTACTCCTCGGTCAGACGGGCGATCTCCTCCGGTCGCTGGTCGGGCACCAGCCGCATGGAGATTTTGGCGTGGGCTTTGCTGGGGAGCACCGTCTTCGCGCCCGGCCGGATGTAGCCGCCCCAGATGCCGTTCACGTCCAGGGTGGGGCGGGCGGAGGTGCGCTCGACGATCGTGTACTCCGGCTCCCCCCAGTCGGTCGTGACCCCGGCCTCGTGGAGCCAGGCCTCCCGGTCGAAGGGGACGCGGGCCAGTTCCTCCCGTTCCTCCTCCGTCAGCGGGCGCACACTGTCGTAGAAGCCGGGGATGGCGATGTGACCGTCCTCGTCCTGCAACCGGGCGATCATCCGGCAGAGGGCGTTGATCGGGTTGAGGACGGCCCCGCCGTAGGTGCCGGAGTGGAGGTCGTGGTCGGGGCCGACGACTTCCACCTCCAGGTAGGTCAGGCCGCGCAGTCCGTAGACGATCGAGGGGGTGTCGGGCCCCAGGATGTGGGTGTCGGAGATGACGGCGACATCGGCGGCCAGCAGGTCGGCGTGGTCGTGGATGAAGGGGGTCAGGCTCTCGCTGCCGCTCTCCTCCTCCCCCTCGAAAATGCATTTGACGTTGACCGGTAAGGGGGTGTCGGTGGCTTGCAGCGATTCGAGGGCCTTGATGTGGATGTAGAGTTGTCCCTTGTCGTCCGCCGCGCCCCTGGCGAAGAGGTCGTCGCCGATGACGGTCGGCTCGAAAGGCGGGGTGTGCCATTCCTCCAACGGCTCCGGCGGCTGCACGTCGTAATGGCCGTAGATGAGGATGGTCGGGCGGTCGGGTTCGGCGGCCGGCCACTCCCCGTAGACGATGGGATGTCCGGCGGTGGGCATCACCTCCGCTTTGGGGAATCCGGCGGCCAGCAGTTTGTCCCGCAGCCAGGCGGCGGTCCGCTCGATGTCCGGGCGGTGCTCCTCCTGGGTGCTGACGCTGGGGAGGCTGAGAAATTCTTTGAGTTCGGTCAGGAAACGGTCACGGTTGGCTTGTGCGTAGCGCAATGCGGCATCCATTCGTCACCTCTCGTCTGGTGTGGTCTGTATCCGACAGGGACATTATAACCCAGATGAGGCTGACAAACAAGCCACCCGCATGTCGCCACTTCGCTTTCGGACACGCGCCGGCCCCCACTTGACCGGAGATGGGCGCACTGGTACAATAACAGCACAATGGATAAACGTGTTGTCTCCCCTCGCCAGCAAGAGACGGACGATGTTTCCCTCGACCGTACTCTGCGCCCCCGCCGCCTGCGCGATCTGATCGGCCAGGAACGGGTGCGCGAAAACCTCTCCATCCTCATCGAAGCGGCCCGCAAGCGCGGCGAGGCTCTCGACCACGTCCTCTTGTATGGCCCGCCCGGCCTGGGCAAGACCACTTTAGCGCACATCATCGCCAACGAGATGGAGGTGCCCATCCGCGTCACGTCGGGCCCGGCCATCGAACGGGCCGGGGATTTGGCCGCCATCCTGAGCAACATGCGGGCCGGTGAGGTGTTGTTCATTGACGAGGTACACCGCTTGGGCCGCGCCGTCGAGGAGATTCTCTATCCGGCGATGGAGGATTTCGCCCTCGATTTCGTCATCGGCAAAGGGCCCAGCGCACGCTCCATCCGCCTGCAACTGCCCCACTTCACCGTCGTTGGGGCGACGACCCGCCTGGCCTTGCTGACCGCGCCGCTGCGGGCCCGTTTCGGCGCCGTCTTCCGCGTGGATTTCTACGACCGGCGGGCGTTGGCCGCCATCGTGGAGCGGGCCGCGCGGGTGTTGCAGGTCGAGGTAGAGCCGGACGGCGCGGAGGAGATCGCCCGCCGGGGGCGCGGCACGCCGCGGGTGGCCTTGCGGCTGCTCCGACGGGTGCGCGACTTCGCCCAGGTGCGGGCCGATGGGCGCATCACTGCGGACGTGGCCCGCCGGGCGTTGGAGTTGTTGGACGTGGACGAGCGCGGACTGGACGACCTCGACCGGCGCGTCCTGCGCACCATCATCGAGAAGTTCGGCGGAGGGCCGGTGGGGTTGGAGACGATCGCCGCCGCCATCAGCGAGGAGCCGGACACGATTATGGACGTGGTGGAGCCCTACCTGCTCCAACTCGGCTTCCTCGACCGCACCCCGCGCGGGCGCGTGGCGACGGCGGGAGCCTACGAGCACCTGGGGATACCATACCAGCCGACGGCGGAGCAGCCAGCGTTGTTGTAGCGACAGCGAGTATCGAGGAACACCAAATGCCACTTTCCAAAAAACAGGCCGTGTTGGAGGAACTCTTCGCCGTCTGCCGAGAGCGAGGGGACTTCATTTTCGACAACGACTTGGTGAGGGAGATAGCCGCCAAGCACCACTTTGGCAACCCCTTTGACGCGACCAAAGTGGACAACTCCTCACTGCTGCCTCCTTCCATACGCGAGGCCGGGTACTTCATACTCCACTTGGGGAAAGGACGACACCGTTTCGTCCACGGACTGGACGTCGGTTATCACCGTTTTGAGGAGATCTCCCCTGAAGAGGTCTTCGATTGGAGGTACCGGATTAGCGTGCTGAACGAGGCCGACTCTAGCGAATCGAACGTTTTGTCGGTCGCCAGCAATCAACGTATCATTCACGATTTCCTGTACAACGACATCGTTGCGTCCCCGAAGGTGTATTTTCCGAGGCGCACCAAACGTTCTATCACCTTCTGGGTTGGCGATACCAAAGTGGAGACCCGTAATCTCCAGATGGAGATAGACTTGACGATGGAGTATCTGGGTGTCGTCACTGTTTTTGAATGTAAGAACGGGTTTCCGTCTGACTTCGCCACCTACCAGTTGTTCTTCCCGTTCCTGTACTACACTGACCTACGAGATAGGCAGGGTCTGGCGATAAGAGAAGTCAATTGTTGCTACATTCTGCGTGGGAGGCAAGAAGGGCGGAGCGTGCTGCGGCTGTATCGCTATACCTTCACCGACCCCACCAGGATGGACTCCATCCGTCTCGACGGCAAAGCGGAATACAGGTTGGTCAGGAGGTAATTGAATGCCGAAAAGTGTCGAGCAGTTTCTGGACACCGTTTACCTGGGCGACGTGATGGATTTGCTGAGGCAGTTGCCGGATCGAAGCGTGGATATGGTTTACGGCGACCCCGATTACAATGTCGGGGTGAAGTACGGCGATCGGACCTACACCAAAAAGTTCGATGAGTACATCGAGTGGTACATCGAACTGGCTCGTGAGTCGTTGCGGGTACTGCGCGATGACGGCAATCTGTTTTTCATCAACTACCCCCGGCAGAACGCCTACTTGCGGGTCAAGTTCCTCGACGCGGCCTGTTACGAAGTGTTGGACTACGTTTGGATTTACAACACCAACATCGGACACTCCCCGCGTCGCTTTACCACTGCCCATCGCAGCGTCCTGCACTGTCGGAAGACGCGCCACAATCGCTTCTACAAAGACCAAGTCGCTATGCCGTACCAGAACCCGGAGGATAGGCGTATCAAACAGCGCATCGCCCAGGGCTCGAAAGGGCGCATGCCGTACAGTTGGTTTTACTTCGACCTGGTGAAGAACGTCAGTCGAGAGAAGACGTTCCACGCCTGCCAGATTCCGCAGCCCCTGGCCGAATTGCTGATCAAAGCCTCGACTAGGGAAGGGGACGTGGTGCTCGTGCTGTTCGGCGGCAGCGGCTCGGAGATCGAGGTGGCCCGACGCCTGGGCCGTCATTTCATCTCCGCCGAGATAGACCCTAAGTACCACCAGATGATCCTGGACCGACTGGAGACCGGTAGCATAGCCCCCCGTTACCGGCTGACCCGCTCGCAATCTGGTAAGTCACTGCCGCTGTTGCAGGCGGGGGCGGTATAGACCGGCCTCGTGTCCCCAGGAAATATGAACCCTACCAAGCCCCCTCACCGCCGCCGCGTTGTCATCTCATACGCCCTCTCCGTCGCCGCCGCGCTGTTCATCATGCTCAACTGGCACGAAATGGGGGATACCGCCTTCGCCCGTCTGTTCGGCGACGCCTACGCCTCTTACGCCCTCTACAAATCGCACCCCGGCGGCCGCCTGGCGTGTAACAGGTGCAACGTGTACGACGGGGGCGCAGGTGGATTCGTCAAAATGCGCTAGACGGGCATTGAGCCCCGTATCCCGTGGAAAAAAATCGAACGGAGGTATCCAACGTGACCATCAAATTCGGCACCGACGGCTGGCGAGCCGTCATCTCGGACACTTTCACCTTTGCCAACCTGCGGCTGGTGGCGCAGGCCATCGCCGACTACGTGCTGGAGGAAAGCGACGGCGACCACCCCGACGTAGTCGTCGGCTTCGACACCCGCTTCCTCTCCGACCGGTACGCGGCGGAAGTAGCCCGCGTCTTGGCGGGCAACGGCATCGTCGCCCACCTCACCCGCGCCGACGCCCCGACCCCGGCCATCTCCTACGCCGTCGTCCACAAGAAGGCCGCCGCCGGAGTGATGATCACCGCCAGCCACAACCCGCCTCGCTACAACGGGCTCAAACTCAAGGCCGCCTTCGGCGGGTCCGCGCTGCCGGAGCAGGCCCATCGGGTCGAGGTGCATCTGACCCACAATCAGGAGGCCGCCCGCGGCCCCAACCTGATGGACTATCAGGCCGCGCTGGAGGCCGGGCTCATCCGCCGGTTCGACCCCGCCTGGGCCTACTACGAGCACCTTACCCAACTGATTGACCTGGACGTCATCTCCGACGGCGAACTGCGAGTCGTCACCGACGCGATGTACGGCTCCGCCCGCAAGTGCATCGCCGACATGCTCGCCCGTACCCGCTGCCGGGTACACCAGATTCGCGGGGAGATGAACCCCGGCTTCGGCGGCATCCACCCGGAGCCGATTGCTCGTTATCTGAGCGCGTTGGGCGCGGCCATCCGCTCCTACCACGCCGACCTGGGGCTGGCGACCGACGGCGACGGCGACCGCATCGGCGCGATGGACGGCCTGGGCAACTTCGTGGACCCCCACCACATCTTCGCCCTCGCCCTCCGCTACCTGGTGGAAAAACGCGGTTGGAGCGGCACCGTCGTCAGAACCGTCTCCACCACCCGGATGATTGACCGCTTGGCGGCCAAATACGGCCTCCCGCTGGTCGAGACCCCTGTCGGCTTCAACCACATCGCCGACCACATGCTCAACGACGACGTGCTCATCGGCGGCGAGGAATCCGGCGGCATCAGCATCAAGGGGCACATCCCGGAGGGGGACGGAGTGCTGATGGGCCTTCTGCTGCTGGAGATCGTCTCCGCCGCCGGGGTGGGGCTGAACGAACTGGTTGACGACCTGCAAGCCGAGGTCGGCCCGGCCCGCTACGCCCGGCGCGACGTCCCCCTCCGCCGCCCCGTCTCCAAAGCGGAGATGGTCGCCCGACTGACGGAACAATCCCCCTCCTCCCTGGGCGGCGAGGAGGTGGTGGAGGTGAAGACTACGGACGGGGTGAAGTACATCCTGGCGGACGACTCCTGGCTCCTGATTCGCCCGTCGGGGACGGAGCCGGTGCTGCGCGTCTACGCCGAGGGGCGGGACGATGGGATGGTCGCCACCCTCTTGGCCTACGGTGAGGAGGTCGCCGCGTGAAAGACAGTTTCTTCATCGCCATCGAGGGAGTGATCGGCGTCGGCAAAACCACCCTGGCCCGCCTGCTCCAGCCGCGCCTCCAGACGGAGTTGCTCCTGGAAGCCTTTGAGGAGAACCCGTTTCTCTCCGACTTCTACGCCGACCGCGCCCTGTATGCCTTCCAGACCCAGATGTTCTTCCTGCTGAGCCGCTACCGGCAGCAGCAGGTGGCGCGGAGACTGCTGGCGCAGGGCCCGCTCATCACCGACTACACCTTCGCCAAAGACTCCCTCTTCGCCCACCTGAACCTGACCGGCGACGAGTTGGACATTTACGAACAACTGCACGCCGTCCTGGCCGACCACGT
The DNA here is from genome assembly GCA_027079895.1 of Anaerolineae bacterium. GTDB lineage: Bacteria > Chloroflexota > Anaerolineae > B4-G1 > B4-G1 > JALWUZ01. The sequence continues at coordinate 4,984 of JALWUZ010000473.1, read as the reverse complement.
CGTCCTGCCTGACCTGGTCATCTACCTGCGGGCGGATACCGACCTGTTGATGTCCCGCATCGCCATGCGCGACCGGCCCTACGAGCGGCAGATGGATCGGGAGTACATCGAGCGGCTGCGGCAGGCTTACGACCGCCACTTCTCCGACTACGACCAAACAGCCCTGCTGGTCATCGAGGCCCGGAACTTCGACTACGTGCTCCACCCCGACGATCTGGCCGCCATCGAAACGCAGGTGAAGGCCGCCCTCGGCCTCGGGCCGCAGCAGCCGGCCCTGCTGCCGGCGGCCTCCCCTGGCGTCACCTTCACCCCCACGCCGCGAGAAACGGCCCCCGGCGAGACGGACGACCGGATGTTGGCGGAGTTCCTGGCGGCCAACGAGGCCCTGGCCCGCGCGGGACTGTCCCTGACCGGACGGGCGGCCACGCTACGCGCTGCCCTGTCCGACGCCCTGACCCACCTCGAACGTCTGGCCCGCGCCGCCGGAGTTGCGTCGGCCCGGTGACGCTGCGGCCTCCGGCCTCGAAGGAGACCTATGGACGAGGAAGCGGTGCTCTCGAATCAGGATGATGTCGCCCAGACCACCATCGCCGAGTTAGAGGCCGCCGTTGACGCCCTGCAAAAAGACCTCGCCTTCCTCCATCAAGTGTTCGACGCCATCCAGGACGGGGTGAGCGTCCTCGACCGCGACCTCAACGTCCTGCGCGTCAATCGGTGGATGGAGACGATGTACGCCGACCGGATGCCCCTGGTCGGGCAGAAGTGTTACGCCGTCTACCAGCAGCGGGATACCCTCTGCCCCTGGTGCCCCTCCCTGCCTACCATCGAGACCGGGGAGCCCCACAGCGCGACCGTGCCCTATCCGGGGGGCGGGGAACCCCGTGGCTGGATTGAACTTTCCGCCTTCCCCGTCAAGAACCAGGCCGGAGAGGTCGTCAGCGTCGTCGAGCACGTCAAGGACATCACCGAGCGGGTCAAAGTCAAACGAGCCCTCGAGGAGACCGCCGCGCGGCGCGAGAGCCTGGAGCGCATCATCAACCACAGCCCGGCGGTGGTCTTCCTGTGGCGGACGACGGGACGTTATCCGGTCGAGTTCGTCTCCGACAACGTGCGCCAGTTCGGGTACACCCCGGACGACTTCTACTCCGGGCGTCTCACTTACATGGACATCGTCCACCCCGGCGACCGGGGGCATTTTCTAGAGGACGCTCGCCGCTACCAGGACAGCGAGCAGGACAGTTACGAGCAACACTACCGCATCGTCGCAGCGGACGGCAGCGTCCACTGGGTCGAGGATCACGCCTGGCTCATGCGGGACGAGCACGGCGTCGTCACCCACCACCAGGGCATCGTCCTGGACGTCACCCGCCGCCATGAGACCGAAGTCGCCCTGCGGCAGAGCGATGAACGATACCGCAACATCATCGAAGCCATCCCGGTCGGCATCCACATCTACCGCCTGGACGACGACGATCATCTGGTGTTCGTGGAGGGCAACCCCGCCGCCGACCGGATTATGGAGATGGACAGCCGCCCGCTCGTCGGAATGCGGATTGAGAAAGCCTTCCCCGGCTTCGTACACGCCGGAATCATCGAGGCTTATCGGCAGGTCGCCACCCAGGGCATCTCCTGGTACGCCAGCCAGTTGGGGTACCAGGACCGGCACGTCAACGTGATCCTCGAAGTCCACGCCTTTCGCATCCTGCCGCGCGAACTGGGGCTTGCCTTCCTGGACATCACCCGGCAGAAGCAGGTGGAGCGGGAACAACGCCGCCTCCTGGAGACCCTGCGCCGCCGCAGCACCCAACTTCAGACCGCCGCCGCGGCCTCCAAAGCGGCCAGCACCATCCTCGACCCGGAGCAACTGATCATCCGCGCCGTTCACCTCATCCAAGAACGGTTCGGCTTCTACTACGTCGGCCTCTTCCTGACCGACGAGAGCGGCGAGTACGCCGTCCTGCGGGCCGGCACCGGCGAGGCCGGACAGCGCATGCTGGAGGCCGGCCATCGCTTGCGCGTGGGCGGCACCTCGATGATCGGCTGGTGCGTCGCCCACGGCAAGGCCCGCATCGCCCTGGACGTGGGGGAGGAGGCCATCCGGTTCGACAACCCGCTCCTGCCGGAGACCCGTTCCGAAATGGCCCTCCCGCTCCTCAGCCGGGGGCGGAAGTGCATCGGTGCGCTGACGGTGCAGAGCCGGGCGGAGGCCGCCTTCACCGAGGAGGACATCGCCGTCTTGCAGAGCATGGCCGACCAGTTGGCGATCGCCATCGAGAACGCCAGTCTCCACGAGGAGATCCGCCGCTACGCCGCCGAGTTGGAGCAGCGCGTCGCCGAGCGCACCGCCGAACTGGCCGCCGTCAACAAGGAACTGGAAGCCTTCGCCTACTCCGTCTCCCACGACCTGCGGGCCCCGCTGCGGAGCATGGACGGCTTCAGCCAGGCGTTGTTGGAGGACTACGGGGACGTGCTGGACGAGACCGGCCGGGACTACCTCCGCCGTGTGCGCAACGCCAGCCAGCGCATGGGGCAACTGATAGACGACCTGTTGACCCTTTCCCGCGTGACTCGCCGCGAAATGCACTTTACCCGCGTGGATTTGACCGCTTTGGCCCGCTCCGTCGCCCGCGAACTGCGGGAGATGGAGCCGGAGCGCAAAGTGGAGGTCGTCATCCAAGACGGGCTGCTGGCCCGTGGAGACCCGCGCTTGATGACCATCGTCCTGGAGAACCTGCTGAACAACGCCTGGAAATTCACCGGCAAGCGGGAGGAGGCGCGGATCGAGTTCGGCAGCACCCTGGTGGACGGGGGCGAGGCTTACTACGTCCGGGACAACGGCGCGGGGTTCGATATGGCCTACGCCGACAAACTCTTCGGTGCCTTCCAGCGTCTGCACCGGGCCACCGAGTTCCCCGGTACCGGCGTCGGCCTGGCTACAGTGCAGCGCATCATCCATCGGCACGGAGGGCGGGTATGGGCCGAGGGAGCGGTAGGGCAGGGGGCCACCTTCTACTTCACCCTGCCCAGTGTCTCGAAGGAGGCGGAAAAATGAAAGACAAAGTCATCCTTTTGGTCGAGGACAACCCCGATGATGAGATGCTGACCTTGCGGGCCCTCAAACGCAACCACATCGTGAACGAAGTGATCGTCGCCCGCGATGGAGCCGAGGCGTTGGACTTCCTCTTCATGACCGGCGAGTACGCCGACCGCGACCCCGACATCGTGCCCCAGGTCGTCCTGCTCGACCTGCGCCTGCCCAAGATAGACGGATTGGAGGTCCTGCGCCGCATCCGCGCCGACCGCCGCACCAGACTGCTCCCGGTAGTCGTGCTCACCTCCTCCGACGAAGAGCGGGACATCGTGGACAGTTACGACCTGGGAGCCAACAGTTACATCCGCAAGCCGGTGGACTTCGAGCAGTTTACCCAGGCCGTGCGTCAACTGGGACTCTACTGGTTGTTACTGAACAAATCGCCGGTTCAGAGCAGGCTCTACAGAGAGATGGAGAGATAATGTGGGCGAACCAATCCGGGTCCTGATTGTCGAAGATTCCGAGGACGACGGCCTGCTGATAACCCGCCAACTGCGAAAAGGCGGCTTCGACGTCCAATCGCTCCGGGTGGACACCGCCTCCTCCTTCACCACTGCCCTTGCCGCGCAGTCCTGGGATGTCGTCATCGCCGACTTCTCCCTCCCGGCCTTCGGCGGACTGGAGGCCCTGCGTCTGCTGCGGGAAAGCGGACAGGACATCCCCTTCATCATCGTCTCCGGCACCATCGGCGAGGACGTCGCCGTGGCCGCGATGAAGGCCGGGGCGCACGACTACGTGATGAAAGACGACCTGGCCCGCCTGGTGCCCGCCGTCCGTCGGGAATTGCAGGAGGCCGAAGTGCGCCGCGCCCGCCGCCGCGCCGAGCAGGCCCTGCGCGAGAGCGAGGAGAAGTACCGCAGCCTCTTCCAAAACGCCTACGACGCCATCTTCCTGATGGACGAGGACATCTTCGTGGACTGCAACCCGGCCGCCGAGGAGATGTTCCGCTGCTCGAAAGAGGAGATCGTCGGTCACTCACCGGCCTCCCTCTCCCCGCCGCGCCAGCCGGACGGCGGCGACTCCCGCACGAAAGCCCTGAAGATGATCCGCGCCGCCCTGACCGGCACGCGCCAGGTGTTCGAGTGGGTTCACCGGCGGTGCGATGACTCCCTGTTCGACGCCGAAGTCAGCCTCAGCCGCCTCTTCCTGGGCGGCAAGCCGATGGTGCTGGCGATCGTGCGGGACGTCACCGAGCGCAAGCGGGCGGAGAAAATGCTCCGTCGGCGCAATCGGGAACTGACCGCCCTGTACGAGATCGGACGCGACATCTCCGCCACCCTCGACCTGCAAACTGTGCTCGAACGTATCGCCATGCACGCCCGTGCGCTGCTCAAGGCCGACGACAGCGAAGTCTACCTCATGGACGACGACGGCGAGACCCTGCGGGCCATCGTCGCCCTGGGAGAGTACGCCGAGCACATCAAAGCCCTTCCCCTCCGCGTCGGAGAGGGCATCGTGGGATACGTCGCTCAGAGCGGAGTGGCCGAGATGGTCAACCGGGTGGACCTCGACCCCCGCGCCGTCCAGGTCAACGGGACCCCCGTCGAGCCCCAGGCGTTGATCTGCGCCCCGCTCACCTACCAAGAACGGGTCATCGGCGTCATCTCCCTGGCGCGGAACGAGTCCCGCGAACCGTTCGAGCCCGCCGACCTGAACTTCCTCATCGGCCTGTCCTGGCAGGCCGCCATCGCCATCGAAAACGCCCGTATGTTCGCCCAGGAAGAGCAGCGCGTCATCGAACTGGCCCGCGCCCTGGAAAAACAGCGCGAACTGGACGACCTCAAAGACCAACTCATCCAGAACGTCTCCCACGAACTGCGCACCCCCTTGGGCATCATCCGCGGCTACGCCGAACTGCTGGATACGGGGGAACTGGGGGAGTTGCGCCCCGAA
>JALWUZ010000472.1 GCA_027079895.1 Anaerolineae bacterium | reverse complement strand
GCGGGGGCAGCAGAGAAGGGGCTGCGATAGGGGTAGGCCATCAGCATTTGCGCCCAACGCTGGGTCAAGGCCTCCGTTAATTTTCGATCTTCTCGCCAATGGAAAGCATAGTCGCGCCGCTTTGACGGCAAATCTACTTCCAGCGTAACTATTCAGCCTGAGGTGGAGGGAGAAGGTTGCAGGAATGCAGGATAGATAGGGGCATCCGTCAAGGCCATCACCAACGCTTCGAGCACCCGCTGCCCGTTCTTGCGGCAGGTGGAAATGTAACTGCGAATCCGGCAGAACGTCCGCGCACCCTCCTCCGTGCGGAAGCCCCCCGATATCTTCTGTTTCAACTTGACCATCCGCAGATCCCGTTCGGCCAGGTTGTTGTCGAACGGCACATCGAAATCATACATAAACATCAACACTTCCCTTTTGTGCCGCTCCAGGCGGTCGAGCAGGTTCTTGGGTTTGCTCTGTTTCTTCCGCCCCCGCTTCTTTCCCTCCGGTTCAGGCGGCGGCGGGTTCATCTGTAACCCTTGCCCGATTAGCCGGTCGTAGCGTTGCTCAAAATCGGCTCGCTGCCCATCCGTTAAACGCCGCTGGCCCTCCTCTCTTGCTTTCTCCACTGCTTCCTTGATTTCCACCAGCAGCCCAATCATCTCCTCAGCCCACCCTTGCTCGTATTGCTCCGCAACAAACACCAACTCCCGCAGGTGATGGGCGTTGCACAGGGCGTGGGTGGCGTCCGTATACCCCTTGTAGGAACTGTACCCATCATGCACCACCACCCCTTTCCGTTGAGGCAGAATGCCAATCTCATCCATAGCTTCCCGCCCGCGTTTGGGATGAACCGCCAGGTAGGTCGCCCGTTCGGTGCTCGCCACGTGTGTCCAGTGTAACTTCCCCTCGACCCGCATCCCCGTCTCGTCGCTATGCAACGCTTCTTCCGTCTCCACCAGATATGCTTTCACCGCCTCATTGACCGGCGTTACCCGCTCCGCCACCTCCTCACCGGCGGCGATGATCGTCGCCGCCCCAGGAGCATGTCCATACAGATCGGTCAGAATATCTCGGGTGCGTTCCACGGGAATATGATGGTTCTGGTTCAAGTAAACAGCCAGTCCCTTGAGCCGCGGCCCGTACTGCGTCGCCTGGGCAACCCCCGCCGGAAACTCGGCCTTGTTTATCCCCCCGCACACCGGGCATTGCTTGACCTCCCCCTGATGCTCCGTCACCTCAATGGTGACTTCCGGCAGGTCGAACACCTGACGCTTCTCCACCCGGATCACCT
>JALWUZ010000471.1 GCA_027079895.1 Anaerolineae bacterium | reverse complement strand
CGGCCAGTTGAGGGGGTAGAAGAGCCCGACCTGACTGTTCGCCAGGAAGGGGACGCCCATGAACAGGTCGGGATTCCACAGCGGCAGCCGTCCGGCGCGGAGGGCCCGTGCCGCCGCCGCCCAGTAGGGGTAGAAGTAGGTGAAGATGTCGCCGCCGGCGAGGACGCGCCCGGTCAGCAGCCGCCAGAGGAACGCGCCGACGACGACCGCGAGGGCCGCCGGTGCGCGGAGATCAACGCTCGCCGGATGTCGCCGTTTCACCGTTCGTTTCCCCATCCATCCCGCCGCGGACGACGTAGACCCGGAAAGAGACGCTCCCGTCCCGGCGGACGGTGGTCAGCACCGGAACGAGCCGATACCCGACGGCGGCCAACGCCCACTCCACCCGCGCCGACGACTCCCAGGCCGGGAAGACGATGTAACGCGGCTCCCGTCCCCCGAAGGCCTGCACGTCCTGGGCCAGCCAGGAGGGCGTCGGCCAGTAAGCGCGGTAAATCGGCGCGTCGAACAGGTAGTAGGCGTAGTGCCAGCCCAGCCAATGTTGATAGACGACGCTCCCGGCCGGCCTCCCGCGCAGGTAGTCCGCCACCTGCTCGATGCCGTCATAGGCCCCGTGATCCCCGCCGACCGGGTAACGGCTGTGGGCCGCTTCCACGGCGACCGGCAGGAGCAGGAGGGCGAGCAGGAGGACGACCAGCCCGGAGCGCAGCCGTCCCACGACGCGCCCCAGGAGCACCGCCAGCACCGGCACCAGCGGCAGCAGATAGCGGTCCCACACCGGAAAGGCCAGCAGCCAGTGGAACAGGCCATACCCCAGGGCGAAGGAGACCGTCAGCACGTCCGCCCAGGCCGTCGGGGAGGGGGCGGAACGCACCGCCCGCCACAGCAACATCCCCATCCCGACCGCCAGCCAGAGCCAGACGAGGGGGGAGACGAAGAGATACCGCCCTACGGCGGCCCAGGCGTGCAGGCGCGGCCACAACTCCGACGGCCAGATGAGCCGCAGACCGCCGTAACCGGCGACCCCCACCTCCCAGAAACTCCGTCCTCCGGCGGCCACCCGCGCCCCGTCCCAGGCGGCGACCGCCAGGAGCGGCCCCAGCAGCCCCAGGGCGAGACGCCCCCAGCGGCGCACCACCGCGTCGGTGCGGGCGGTCAGCAGCAGCCCGGCCGTCAGCGGCAGCCACGCCAGGCCGGTCTGCTTGGCGGAACAGGCCAGCCCGACGAGTAGCCCGGCCAGCAGGGGCCGGTCGCGGACGGCCGCCAGACAGGCCGCCGTCCCCAGGGCCACCATCGGCAGGTCGGTGAAGGCGGTGGCGGAGAAGAGCACGGCGAACGGGGACATCGCCACCCCGATGGCCGCCGCCAGCGTCCCCCGGCGGTCGGCGTAGAGGGCGCGGAACAGGGCCCCGGTCAGCGGTATCAGCAGCCACCCGGCGGCCAGCCCCGGCAGCCGGATGGCGAACTCCGAGCCGCCGCCGAGTGCCTGCGCCCCGGCAATCAGGTAGGGGAGCAGCGGCGGCTTGTACACCGGCACCGTCGTCAGCAACGGGTCCACCCCGCGCCCGATCAGCAGCCCCCAGTAGCCGTACAATGCTTCGTCGGCGTGCAGGCGATTGTCCAGCAGCGGCCTCAGCCGCCACCACCAGGCGAGCAGCAACAATCCCACCCACGCCCGGCGGACGCTCAGCGCATGAAGCGGTATTTGAGCAGCGTCCACAAAACCGTGAAGGCGTCGCGCCAACTGATCTTCTTCCCCTCCTCGAACTCCCGGCCGGTGTAGGAGATCGGCACCTCGTAGATGCGATAGCCGCGATTGAGGATCTGGGCCGTGATCTCCGGGTCGAACCCCCACCCCGGCGCCCGCAAGTCCAACTGCTCCGCCACCGCGCGGGTAAAGACTTTGTAGCAGGTCTCCATGTCGCTGAGGATGGTGTCGTAGAGCAAGTTGGTGACGAAGGTCAGCAGCCGGTTGCCGAGCATGTGCCAGAAGAACATCGCCTTGGTCGGCCCGCCCCGGAAGCGCGAGCCGTAGACCACCTGCGACCGCTGTTCGAGAATCGGCTGGAGGAGCGCGGGGTAGTCCCTGGGGTCGTACTCCAGGTCGGCGTCCTGAATCAGGATGATGTCGCCGGTGGTGTGCTGAAGGCCGGTGCGGACGGCGGCCCCTTTCCCCTGATTGCGCTCGTGAAAAACGACGGTGATGTCCGGCTCGTCCGCCAGTTCGCGCAGCACCTCCCGCGTCCCGTCGGTAGAGCCGTCGTCCACGATGATAATCTCCCGCTCGAAAGTGACCGTAGTCCCGTCGTCGGGGCCGTAGCCAATCTCGACGGTCAACGGCACCGCCCGTACCCGCCGCACGATTTCGGCGATGGTGTTGATTTCGTTGTAGGCGGGGATGATGATCGAAAGTTTCATCGCTCCTCCTGTAAGCGGTGTCGGATGGGGGGATTGTACCTCAACGGCGGGAGGAATCAAGGGCGAAATCCACCACCATCGCGTCGGTCAGTAACTCCGCCAGCGGGTGGTCGTCGGTGAAGACGAGCCCCCCCGGCGACAGCGGAAGCAGGTTCGCGGCGGCCTGGCGGGCGGTGGAGGCGAGGAGGGGCCGCCCGTCCAGCAGCGGGAGATTGGCGGCGAGGTCGGTCGGCGCGGTGGGACGGACGGTGCCGACGACGACGGTGTTGAAACTCTCCGGCACGGCGACGACGTGAACGGCCGGGAAGACCTGCGCCAGTGTCCCGGCCAGCGACTCCACCAGCCGGTAGTCCCCCCGCGCGTGGGCGACGTTGACGGCGAGCACGCCGTCGTCGGTCAGGTGCTCCCGCGCCAGGCGGAAGAACTCCACCGTCGCCAGGTGGGAGGGGATGTAGGTCGCCCGGTAAGCGTCCACCACGATGACGGTGTACCGCCGGTCGGAGCGGCTCAGGAAGTACCGCCCGTCGGCGACGAAGACGCGCAGGTTGGGCAGGTCGTCCAGGGCGAAGTACTCCCGTCCCACGCGGACGATCGCCGGGTCAATCTCCGCCCCGTCAATGGGCAGCGGGCCGTACACGGCGGTGTACTGCCGGGCGACGGTCCCGGCCGCCAGCCCGACGATCGCCACGCCCGCGACCCGTTCCGGTGGATAGGGGGGCGGGTTGAAGTACGGGACGACCAGGAAGTAGTCCCACACGCCGAGGGGACGGAAGGGGTCGGGGCAGTAGACGGATTGCACGCCGGCCCCGTCGTCCAGCAGCAGCCGCCGACAGCCGTCGGCGTCGGCGAGCACCTGGATGTAATTGTAGGGGGACTCGGTCTCGAAGATGAGGCCGTCCGGCGACCGCACCGGCTGTCCACGTTTGGAGAAGGCGAGCAGCAGGAGGAGCAGCGGCAGCCACAGGTAGATGAGCAGGAGACGCGGGCGGCTGAGGGCCAATCCGCCGAGGGCGACGAGCAGGAGGAGCAGGGCGAGGAGTACGAAGGTGTCCCGCGTGCCGCAGCCGAGGGCTAGGAGCAGGAGCGGGAGGAATGTGCCGGCGAAACTGCCGGCCGTCGAGATGGCGTAGACCCGTCCGGCGACCCGCCCCGCGCTCCGCACGTCGGCGAGGGCCAGGCGGATGATGAACGGCGAGACGCAGCCCAGGAGGGTGACGGGCAGGCTGAAGAGGAGCAGGACGGCGGCGAAGGAGCCGAGCAGGACGGCGATGTCGAAGCCGGCGGCGTCCAGGTGAACCGTCGTCAGCACCGGACGGGCGGCGAAGGGGACGAGGCCGACGAGGAAGGCGGCCCAGGCCACGATTTGGTAGAGGGTGGCCGGGCGCGGGGAACGGTCGGCCCAGCGGCCCCCGATGAAGTATCCGGCGGTCAGGTAGAGCAGGATCAGGCCGATGAGGGGAGCCCACACGAGGTTGGAGGAGCCGAAGTAGGGGCGCAGGAGGTGGGAGGCAGCCATTTCGACGGCCAGCGAAACCAGCCCCCCGGCGAAAGCGGTCAGGTAGAGGTAGCGGCGGGAGGGCATACCTCACTCGACCCGCAGGTCGTATCTCCGGGCGACGGCGGCCAGCGCGTCCCAGGCGGTCTCCGCCACCAACGGCTCCTCGTCGTCCAGGGCGTCCCGGAGCGGCGCGGCGGCAGCGGCCCGCCCGACCTGGGCCAGTACTCTGGCCGCCAGGTAGCGCACCGCCGCCTTCCCCTCCTGCAAGGCCCGGTGGAGTACGCGGTGCGCCGCCTCGCCGAGGCCGACGCTCTCCCCTCTGGCCGCCGCCCACGAGATGAGCCAGGGCAGTTCGGCGACCACCGGCGGGGGGACAACGGGGGGGATCTGCTCCAACGCCGTCAACTCGTCCAGGGCGGCCTGGGCCCCGGTGCGCACGATCCACTGGTCGTCCTCGCGGGCGAGACGTTCGAGCGGCTCACGCGCCCCAATCAGCACCAGGCCGAAGATGGCGGCCCGGCGTACCAGGGGGTCTTCCGCCGTCGCCGCCTCCTCCAGTGCCGACCGGCAGCGGCCATCGCAACGGGCCAGGGTTTCGGCGGCCAGCGGAGCCAGAGTCTCGTCGCCGGAGAAGAGGATGCGCTCCAGGAGCCGGATGGCGGCCTCGGTGCCCACATCCGCCAGACCGCGCACCGCCGCCTCGACGACGGCCGGCTCCACGTCGCGGAAGAGTTTTTCCAGCGCGGGGAAGTCCCCCTCCCCCATCACGCGGACGAATCCGGCGACGGCGGCGGCCCGCACTTCGGCGTCGCCGTGCTGCAACGCCTGCTTGAAGAAGTAGGCGATGCCGGAAGCCCTCGTGTCCGCCAGGGCGATCGCCAGCCGCCGCCGGACCGGGAAGTGGCGGGCGG
>JALWUZ010000470.1 GCA_027079895.1 Anaerolineae bacterium | reverse complement strand
GTGGAGGTACACGGGCTGTTTGCGGCGTTGGCGCGGGCGGACTTGGTGGAGGAGGGGCCGCTGCGGCTGACCTACACGGCGGTGCGCGACCCCATCCTGAACGAGTTCCTGCGGGTATGGGTGCAACTGCCGCGGAAGTCGAAGGGGCAGTTGCTGCACGAGAAGTACCAGGAGTACCAGAAGCGCGTGCGCCGGATGGACGAGTACGTGGGGTACGTGGCGGAGCGGTGGGTGGAGTTGTTGATGACGAAATGGCGAGGGGAGAAGGTGTCGGGGGAGTACTTCGGGGTGGATGGTGAGGTGACACTGCCCCATTTTGACGAGATTGGGAAGGAACGGTTGAAGGCCACCGGAGGGCCGACGGTCGAGATAGACGTGGTGGGATGGGGGTGGGAAGAGGTATGGCTGGTGGAGAGCAAGTACCGGAAGCGGAAGGTGGGGGTGAAGGAGGTGGAGGTGTTCGAGGAGCGGGCGGAGGTGGCGCGTGAGGCGTTGGAGGTGGAGGAGATGCGGTTGTGGTTCGTGAGCAAGGGCGGCTTCACGGAGGAGGCGGAAGGGTATATGCGGGAGCGTGAGATATTGCACACGGACGGGGAGCAACTGAACGAGTTGCTGCACCGCTACGGCCTCCGTCCGCTGCCGGAGATGTAGGGAGGTGTGGGGATGAGAACGCGGTATGTGTTTGCGCCGTCGTGTCCGGAGGAGTTGTTCACGGATCGGGAGGAGGAGTTGGAACGGCTGTACCGGATGGGGGTGAACGCGGCGTTGCGGCGCACGTATGGGACGGCGTTGATTGGACTGCGGCGGCTGGGGAAGACGGAGTTGTTCAAGCGGGTTCACGGGCGGCTGTTCTTCGAGCAGGACGAGGTGGTGCCGGTCTTCTTCTCGTACCAGGGGGCCACCCTGACCTCCGGCCCGCTGGCGGAGGACTATTTGCTGGCCTTTCTGCGGCAGTATTTCGCCTTCACGCGGGGGCGGGATATGCGTTATTTCGAGTATGACTTGGAGCACGTGTTGGATTTGTGCGAGGAGGAGGGAAACGAGCCGTTGGGGACGATAGCGCGTCGCTTCCGTAACTCACGGCGGGTGGGGATGGAAGGTGATATGCTGTCGGTGGCTTTCGAGGCCCCGCGGACGGTGGCGGACGGGCAAGAGCGACCCATCGTGGTGTTTCTGGACGAGTTCGAGCGGGTGTTGGAGGTGCGGAATCGGGACGGGGTGGATCCGAGCGCGTTGGGGAAGTACCAGGTGGCGGTGGAGAGTTTGTGGTGTCCGCACATC
>JALWUZ010000469.1 GCA_027079895.1 Anaerolineae bacterium | reverse complement strand
CACCAGCACCGGGTCTGAAGGGGAGGAGCCGCGATTTTCCTCGTTCGCGTTCTGGACGTTGAGGGCCCAGTAGCGGGCGACGCTGCCGTAGCCGGGGGTGTGGTCAATCAGGCGAAAGGCGGCGTCCCCCACGTCGTTGTCAATCGTCTTCGGCACGCCGACGGCGACCAGGGGCAGTCCGCGCTCGTGGGCGAGACGGGCGATCTTGTGGGCCGTGTCCATCGAGTCGTTGCCGCCGATGTAGAAGAAATAGCCCACCTCGTGGGCCCGGAAGACTTCGACGACCCGCTCGAAGTCCTCCTCCTGGTGGGCCCGGAGTTTGTAGCGGCATGTGCCGATGGCTCCGGCGGCGGGTGTGGTGCGCAGGAGGGCGATTTCCTCCGGCCTCTGGGCGGAGAGGTTCAGCAGTTCCTCCCGCAGGACGCCCTCGATGCCGTGATAGCCGGCGTAGACGGTGCCGAATTGGGACGGCCGGGCGCGGCAGGTCTCGACGACGCCGCGCAGTGAGTTGTTGATGACCGGCGTCGGCCCGCCCGACTGGGCCACGACGACGTTACGGGGTGTGCTCATCTGCTTCCTCCTCGCCATCCAGGGCCTCGTACTCTTCCCAATCCGCCTCATCGAGGAAGTCATCGAAGGGGCCGACGGGCACGAGGTAGTGAAAGCCATCGGGCCCCAATTTGCGCACCAGGCGCGGAATGATCGCGTCCACGTTGTCGTAGGGGCCGGCGACGAACAGCGGCTTGCCATCCTCCCCACCCAGCGGGATTTCCTCGTCGCAGGCGTCGGGGTCGGCGTCCCCCAACACCAGCAGCGCGTCGCGGTAATCCGGGTCGGGGTCGAAGCCCAACTCTTTGGCATAGGCCACCGCTTCCCGGACGATTTTGGCCGCCAGGTTCACGTCGGCCTTGATGAGAGCCTGAGCCCTCGACATCTCTGAGCGCAGTTCGGTGTACTCCCGCATGGCGGTGATGCGCCCAAAGGCACTCTTGACGCCCAGACAGCCCAGGTCCACCAGAAACGCCCCGACGGCCACCTCGCCGCTCGGCCCCTGGCGGGAGACGAGGATCTGGGCAAGCCCAGCCGTATCGCGCCACTCGTCGGAGATGAGGCACTCGTACAGGGGCCACCGTCCGGCGGCCCGCAGCCGGGCCCGGCGGCCCCTGGGGATGGAGACCGCTCGCCGCTTGCGCTTCTTGCGCTTGGCCGCTTTGCGCTGAAGGGCTTTCTGACGCCGTTTTGATGTGTGTTTCTTAGCCATCTGTCAGTCCTTTCTGTGGA
>JALWUZ010000468.1 GCA_027079895.1 Anaerolineae bacterium | reverse complement strand
TTGCACATAAATATATTGCATGTACCACATCGTCTGTATTCATAGTCATGCCGAGCCGGTCGTCCAGGCGAACAAGAAATTGGGATTTTCACCTCATCAATCAACTGACGGGGTGACTCATCCATGCATACCACCGGAAACCGTGCATCATATGGCCTTTTGTATACATCCAGCACTTGTTCCATCTGAGCTACGAAGTTGGCATTTTGATCGGGTGGAATCACCCAGCCGACTGTCCGCCAAGGTTTAATTTCGTTTTTTTTAATACTCGCCTGATCGTTTCATGCGAGACGCTGTCAATATAGCCCAATTCAACAACCTTGTCGGCCAGCAGACGTAGTGACCATTGTGCATGCCCTTCAGGAGGATCACTGCAGCTAAGCGCCACAAGATGTGCTTCAAAATCACCGTCAGCTTTTCGTTTATATACTCTTGTTCCCTTTCGTCCGTTGAGTGCAACATCAAGACCTTCCTCAACAAATCGCTGTTTTGTGCGGTGAATCTTCATTTGGCTGACATTCAACACTTTGGCGATATCCTGCTCACCAAGCGTTCTTGGTTCAGGGGCATTCTCGTCGTAATTGAGAAGGATCAATGCATTAAGCACCTTCTGGGAGCTATGCTTTCCTTTGGCAACAATGGTTTTAAGTTCATCACGCTCTTCTTGGGTTAATGAAAACCGGTACTTGATCTTGGGCATGGTCTCCTCCGTTTTCTTTGACCATACCAACTTTTTCTAACATTTCAAATGTTACATGATTGGAATCAGCAGGGTTTCATACTTGAGACATTTTCAATCAATGTAAGTATCAGGCAACTCTTGTATGAATCATTTATTGAAGAAGTTGATCCTGCAACAATTGTTCCGTAAGCTTCGCTGTTATCGGAGATAGTAACGTAAGGATCCGAAGATGAAATAACGGCATTTACATTATCTGCATCATAACCGCTTCCGCTTGCAGCTACGTTTTCTAAAGTAACATTTAAAGTAATTGATTGTCCGTAATCAGGCGAAGCACTTGTTGTATAAGAATTTAAAACAATGTATGGTTCATCTGCGGGTGAAACCGTAATTGTACCGATATACGGAACTCTGTTTTGTGCGGTAACCACTAAATCTGCATCACCGACAGAAAGGGCATCACTTGCAAAACTTAAACTTGCATTTCCCGAAGCATCAGAAACTGCAGCAGCTATTAATGTTCCGTTTTGAGAAAGTGCAACATAAGAATAAGGTGCTGAAGCAACATTTAGCGAAGTCATACCAAGCACTAATGCGGCAG
>JALWUZ010000467.1 GCA_027079895.1 Anaerolineae bacterium | reverse complement strand
CGTCAGTCCCAGCAGGAAGCCGCCCGCCGGCCAGAGCAGCCTCCGCCACTGGCGCAGAAGGGGCGGGCGCACCGCCAGGAGGAAAATCCCATAAGCGGGGAGCCCCATCAGGGTGATGGGGTGGTGTGTGGCCGCCAGTCTCACGGTGACGGCGAAGGCGGTCAGATAGCGGTCGTCGGCGGTGCCCTGCCAACGGAGGAGCAGCCACAAATGAGTGGCGGCCATCCCCCCGCTGACGATGTGAGCGTTGGCGTGGATGGCGTGCTGCCAAAAGTCCGGGGCGGCGGCCAGCGAGAGAGCGGCGAAGAGCGGCGGCAGCCAGCCCGGCGCGAGTTCGGCGGCGGCCAGATAGACCGCCGTCACCGCCCACGCGCCGACCGCCGCCGCCAGCAAATTGGTGCGGAAAGCGATCGTCCCGATGGGGACGACCGTCTGCCACACTTTGGCGAGCAGCGTGTAGAAGGCGTACCCCGGCGGATGGGCGATCCCCAGGATAGCGGGGATGAACTGATACTCCGCCGGGTCGCCGAAGAGCGTGCCGGGGGCGGCGGTGAGGGCGTAGAGGGCGAACACTCCCGCCCACAGCCCCCCGGCGACGAGAGCGCGAGAAGGTCTGCGGCCTGTCATTGGTCGGTCACTGTCGGAAACGCTGGTAAGCCCCGCGCCACAGGTCGGGGGAGCGGGTCAGTTTCTTGACCTTGATGTCGGAGAAATGGGGCATCAGGCGGGCCAGGACGGGCGGCAGATCCTCCCACCGCTCCTCGTAGATGACCGCGCTCAACTCGTCGGCCAGCGGGTCGAGCCAGCGCCACTGCTCGCGGAAACGCTCGGCCTTCAGCCAATAATCCCGCTTCTCCCAGGCGGCGATAGTCTGGTCAACGGTATCGGCGATGCCGTGCAGGGCGAAGACGATCAAAGCGGCCAGGTCTTTAGCCTCGTCGTCGAAGGTCGGCTTGCGGCTCAGGCGGCGCAACGCCTCGGCGACAGTGCGCCGCAACTGCTGGCGGGTCTTCCCCGGTGCGTCGGTGGTGATGAGTCTGCCCATAGAATCTCCCTCGGAACGCGAGCGTCACGCTCGCCCGCACGCCTGGCGCGGGAACGCGAGCGTCACGCTCGCGCCAGCGTGGGCATATCGCCTGTTCACCGGCAACGGATAAACCCGCCGCCGCAAAGCGTGGGAACGCGAGCGTCACGCTCGCGCCAGCGTGGGCATATCGCCTGTTCACCAGCGACGGATAAATCCGCCGCCTGGGTTCGGGCATCACGCCCAGGCAACGGATTCATCC
>JALWUZ010000466.1 GCA_027079895.1 Anaerolineae bacterium | reverse complement strand
CTTGTCAATCCCGCCCACGTAGACCTGCTCCGTCACCAGACGGGTAACGCCGACGTTGGCCCCGCGCAGCACGAAAAACGTCGCCAGCGTGACGATGAAACTGGGGAGCCCGGTCTTGATCACCATCACCCCGTTGAGATACCCCACCACCAGCGCGAAGATGAAGGCTATGAACATCGCCGGCCACAGATTCCACCCCATCCGCGTCGAAAGCAGACCGGCCACCAGACCCGTCGTCCCGGTCATCACCCCGGTGGAGAGGTCGAACTCGCCGCCGATCATCAACAACGCCACCGCGATCGCCATAATGCCCAGCGTGGAGGCCGGGTCCAGAATGCGGGCCAGCCCCCCCAGCGAGACCCAGTTCTCCGGCGCGATGAGGGCGAAAAACAGCCACACCGCCGCCGCCCCGATGACCGCTCCGACCTCTGGACGCCGCAGCAACCGGCGACCCATCCCGATTTCTACCAGCCTCTCGTCGCCCGTCGTCATTCGCCACCTCCCGTAGAGGCCGGCCTGTCCCGGCCCCCTGTGCCAGCGGGGAGGGGGCGACTTCCCCCTCCCCTTCTCGCCCGTCACCGCCTAGCGCGTCCCCTGGGCGGAAAGTTCCTTCACCTCGGCTGCGTTGCTCTGGTCAACGAACCCAGGGCCCGTCAGCACCGGCAGCCCCCCGCCGACGGTGTTCAAGTTGGTGTTGTAGAGATAGAGGAACACGACCGGCAGATACCCCTGGAGATACTGCTGCTGGTCTACGGCGAAGAGCATCTCGCCGTTCTCGATGGCCGCCAGCACGTCGGGGCTCAGGTCGAAGGTCGCCAACTTCTGACTGCCGCCCACCGCCTTGATGGCGTCGTGCGCCGCCATAGCGATGACCGGGTTCAGCGTCAGGATACCGTCCACATCGGCGTCGGCGGTCAGTTTGTTCTGGATGGCGGCCACCGTCCCGGCGACATCCCGCACGCCGGTCGTGGCGACGTTGAACCGCTCCACCTCACCGTTGAACGTGTCGGCGAGCCCGTCGCACCGCTCCTCCAGGCCGATGTTCCCCTCCTCGTGGATGACGCAGAGGACTTTGGAGGCCCCGGCAGCGTTGAACTTCTCCCCCGCGCCCTGCCCGGCGACGAACTCCGTCTGCCCGACGTGGGTCAGTGCGCCCAACTCCTTGTACACGTCCACGCCGGAGTTGATGGTGATGACCGGAATGCCGGCGTCCACGGCCTTCTTGACCGCGTCCCGCAGCGCGTCCGGGTTGGCGAGGGAGACGATGATCCCGTCCACCTTGTCGG
>JALWUZ010000465.1:737-1287 GCA_027079895.1 Anaerolineae bacterium | reverse complement strand
GGTGGGGGTGCGGCTATTGCAGCCGGATTTGTGGCATCCGGTCGTCGGCGGGGAGAAGCCGATGGATTTCGCCTATCTGAACGCGGTGATGAAGTCCACCTGGTTCCCGCCGTACAATCCCTGGTACTCCGGTTCGTACATCAACTACTACTACTTCGGGTTCGTCATCGTCGGGACGCTCATCAAACTGCTGGGGACGGTGCCGTCCATCGCCTATAACCTGGCGGTGCCGCTTCTGTTCGCGTTGACGGGGGTAGGGGCGTTCGCGGTGGCCTACGATTTCTTCGGCGGACAGCGGCGCGGCGCGTTACTGGCCGGGCTGTCCGCGCTCGCCTTCACCGTGTTGCTGGGCAACCTGGGGGTGGTGCATCTGATTCGGCTCTCGCTCATCAAACTGGGCGGGGAGCCGTTCTCGACGACGGTGCCGTTCCTGGCGAATATGGTGTTGATGGTCAAGGGGCTGTGGCAGGTGGTGGCGCACGGGGCGACTTTCGCGCTGCGCCCGGAGTCGTGGTACTGGCATCCGACCCGCATCATCCCGTCGTGGGAG
>JALWUZ010000465.1:0-727 GCA_027079895.1 Anaerolineae bacterium | reverse complement strand
TTTCACGTTCCTCTACGGCGACCTGCACGCGCATATGATCGCCTTCCCCCTGACGCTGGCGGCGTTGCTGATGGCGGTCTATTGGGTGCGGGACCCGCGCCCGCGTCGGTGGAGTCTGCTGTGGGGCGGGCTGGTCATCGGTGCGCTCCGCCCGACTAACACCTGGGATTATCCGACTTATCTCGCGCTGGGGCTGGCCGCGCTGGTGATCGGCGGGCTGCGGCGCGATGCCGGCCGGTCGGGGTTGAAGCGGGCCGTCCAATGGGGCGTCGCGCTGGTGCTGCTGACCGTCGCGCTGTATCTGCCCTACATCCGGCACTACGCGGCGGCGTATTCGTCGGCGCAGGTGTGGCACGGGTCGCATACGCCGCTCGACATCTACCTGTGGATTCACGGGTTGCTGCTCCTGCCGCTGTTGACCCGTCTGGTGCTGGAGGTGCGGCGGCGGGCTCGCTGCGACCGGTACGCCTGGGTGTTGTGGGTGTTGGTCGGCGGGGCGGTGGCGGTGGGATTGGTGCTCTACGGGCGCAGTTACGAGGTCGCCCTGCTGACGCTGCCGGTGGGGGTGCTGGCGGCTTATCTCCCGTTTGCGCCGTCGCAGCCCGCCGACCGGCGGCTGCTGTGGTTCATCCTGGGGACGACGATGGCGTTGGGGCTGGTGGTCGTCGGCTTCGTGCTGTTCAAGATCCTGCCGATCACCGGGAGTTCCGACCATATCACCGGGCCG
>JALWUZ010000464.1 GCA_027079895.1 Anaerolineae bacterium | reverse complement strand
GCCCACAGGCCGTACAGATAGCCGTTCACCAGCCCGATGACCTGTCCGGGGATGGGGGCCAGCACCACCTGGGCGACGTTGAGGGCGATACTGACCAGCGGCCCCCACGCTCCGAACCCCTCCACCCACTGCCGGACGCGCTCCTGCTCGCCGAACATAGCCCACAGGGAACGGTACCGATACCCCATCGCCACCAGGACGACGCCCAGGATGACGAACCCCAGGCGAGACCAATCCCGTTTGCCCATTTGGACGGAATCCGCTATACTTGGCGCGGTCGAAGGAAGTCAGGAGGCAAAACGATGTCCCAGTCCCCCCCGAAAGTCTCTCCGCCCTGGAGCACTCCCATCAAGATGACGGTCGGCATCTTCGGCGTGGTCGTCGTGGGCTCGCTGCTGCTCCGCTTCCAGGCGGTCATCCCCCCGCTGGTGACGGCCTTCCTCATCGCTTACATCATCACTCCGGTGGTCAATTTCGTCAGCGAGCGGACCCGCGTCCCGCGCGGGATGGTGACGGGGGCGATCTACCTCCTGTTCTTTGGGATAGTCGCCCTGGCGGTCAGCCTGCTGACCCCGCCTTTGGTGCGGCAGGCGTTCGCCTTCCAACTGGACTTCCGCCGCATCAGCGACAGCATCGAGCAGTTCCTCTCCCGCCCTCTTCAGATCGGCCTCCTGAAACTCGACCTGGCGCGGGGGTACGATGAGATCATCGCCACACTGGGCGATATGGTGCAGCCGCTGGCGACGCAGACGGTGGCGTTGGTGGCCGAGGTAGTCTCCACCGTCGTGGAGGTCATCTTCATCGGCATCGTCTCCTTCTACCTCACCAAAGACGGCCCGGCGATGGGACGCTGGCTGGCCCAGTGGGTGCCGCCCGCCCTGCGCTACGATTTCGACCGTCTGTTGGACGAACTGGATGGGCTGTGGCGGGCCTTCTTCCGGGGGCAGTTGCTCCTCGCCCTCACGATGGGGACGATCATCGGGGTGCTGATGGGCGCACTGGGCATGCGCAACGCGCTGATTCTGGCCATCCTGGCCTTCCTCCTCGAATTTCTGCCCAGCGTGGGGCACGGCATTTGGCTCTCGATTGCCATCCCCCTGGCCCTCTTCCAGGGGTCGGAGTGGCTCCCGCTGCCCAAGTGGGGGTTCGCCCTGCTGGTGCTGGGCGTCCACGTCGTGCTGCAACAGGTGGACCTCAACTACCTCATCCCGCGCATCGTCGGGCGGAAGGTTCACCTGCACCCGATGGTGGTCATCATCGGCATCATCGTGGGCGGGATTCTGGCCGGGG
>JALWUZ010000463.1 GCA_027079895.1 Anaerolineae bacterium | reverse complement strand
ACGTCGGCCTGCCATTGGTCGTCGCCGTCCTCCATCCGGTCGGAGAAGAGGAGCCGGCCGGGCGGGGTCGGCGGGCGGAAGTCGGTGTAGGTGTAGACCGCCGTCGTGTAGGCCACGTCCACCTCGTCCGCGATGGTGTAGGTGCCGGAGATGGCCCGCAGGGCGACGAGGGTAAACGGCCCGTTGACGGCGTGCTCCCGAATGGCGCGGCCATCGAAGGCCAGGGGGAGGGTCTGGACGCCCTCGGTCAGGACGCGCCGCTCGCCGACGGCCCAGGAGACGAAAGAGTTGTAGGGGTCGAGGAGCAACCCCTCGAGGTGGTAGGTGATGTTCCCCTCGCCGGGCTCGACGTTCACGGTGACGGTGACGAGGAGTTGGTCGTAGAGGCCGTCGCCGTCGGTGTCCACCGGCGCGTCGCTGTAGCCGTCGGGGGTGATGACGAAGGTCGGCCCCAGGGCGGGCGGGCTCTCATCCCCAGGGAGATGAATCGGACGGGCGCTCAGTTCCGGCAGGTCGGCGATGGTGAGCACGTCCGACGCGCCGTCGGTGGTGCGACCGCGAGAGTTGATGACGGCGATGTAGCGGAGGGCGTAGGGGCCGGGCACGTCCCGCAGGTTGCGGAATGTGAGGCTGACTTTGGCTCCGTAGCCGCGCCAGGTGGTGTAGATCGGGAGGGCGTCGCCGCCGGGGAAAAGGGTCGCCCGGACGGTGTAACGGTCGTCCTCGGCGAGATTCAAGCGGGTGTTCACGACAAGGGCGTCGGCGTAACCGTCGCCGTCGGTGTCGGTCGTGTGGTAGTCGTACCGGCCGGAGAGGGTGGCCCCGGCGACGCCGAAAGCGTCGAAGCGGTAGGGGACGGAGTGGTAATCGGGCCGCAAGTAGGCCAGTTCCCGATTGGCGAGTTGATCCGGCGTGGGGCGGTGAACGTCGGTAATCTGGAGGAGTTCCAGGGTGTAGGGCCCGTCGGTTTTGGAGAGGTAGATGGACATGCCGTCGAAGGGGAAGGCGACGGTCTGCCAGCCGGCGCGGAGGTCGAAGGGGCGCAGGTCGTCGCCCAGGCCGTTGGCGAGACGGGCGCGAATCCAGTACTCGCCGGGCCGGTTGACGTAGACGCGGAAGCGGAAGACGAGTTGGTCGAAGCGGCCATCGTGATCGAGGTCCACGCCGTAGTTGTCGAGGAGGTCGCCGAAACGGGCCCGGACGTCGTCGCTGTCGTTGGCGATGAGGGGGAGATAGACGGTGTGGCGTCCGAGGGTCGGCGTATCCCTGGCGGACTCCCTGGCGGCGGTGGT
>JALWUZ010000462.1 GCA_027079895.1 Anaerolineae bacterium | reverse complement strand
GCTCATCACTGCGACCACCCGCTCGATGTGATTGAGGTGCTCGGCGACCCCCTCCTTTTGCTGCTGCTGTTGCTGCTTGGGCCAGATGCGCTCTTTTTCCGCCTGCGTCATCTCCCGCAAGTCCACCTGCACACTTGCGACCCCTTCCAACGACCCGACCGCTTTCTTGGCGTCGTCCACGATGCGGTCCTTGAGCGGGCATGCCAGGGTAGTCAGGGCCAGCGTGAAGCGCACCTGACCGCCGTCCACCTGCACGTCATGCACCATCCCCAACTCGACCACGCTCTTGCCCAACTCCGGGTCGTTCACGCCCTTGAGGGCTTCGATTACCTGTTTTTCCTCGATCATTTTCTCTCCTCTGAACTGATTTTCCGACCGCCGGCGCGGGGCCGGCGGGAACTCACTCCAAAATCCCTTCCAGGGACTCCGGCGGCGGCTCTATGCCGAGGTACTCCCTGTAGATTCGCTCCTTGTAGTCCTTTCCGATCTCGTTGACGGCCTCGATGAACGCCTGGTAGGTGCCCATACCTCCTATCTTTTCCCAGAACTCGTCGCCAATCAGCACGACCTCATCTTCCCTCATGTTGAACCACCGCGCCGGAAAACTCCAAGCGTAATCCTCTTTCCTGCCGTAAGGGTTGTACGGCAAGGCGTAGTAAGCCCGGTCCACCTGCGGCGGATCCATGGAGTACAACTTGAGGATTTTCTCTTTGCTCACTTTGGTTTGGTCGCTGTTGGGCAACGGGGCCTTGAGTTCAAAAGCGAGTCTCTCGCCAGTCTGCGTGTTTTCGGCATACACGTCGCAGACTACGGTAACGGGAACGTCCTCCCCTTCTCCCTGAAGGATGTAAGCCAATTCCCGGTTCCAATCCGGCTTTACCCGCTGCTTGTCCCCCCGACGGCGATGTTCCAGCCTGTTCAGAACCTCCGTGATGCGAGTCAATCTCCCTGTTTTGACCAGACCCCGGATGCGATAACCGGCCACACCATATCCCAGGCCCCGCGTCGCCGCTACGACGGCCAGTTTCTCCCACACACTGCCGAACGGGGTGACGAACCGCCTCTCGAAGTGAGAGCCCTGGAATATCTCATCTGGAACCAGAGCGGCATACAGCGGTTTCTGGGCGTGATGTTTTTCCTTGATGAAAGGGTCCTCGTAGAGGACTCTGTTCATCACCCGGTCCATCATCTCGACGATGACGGACTGGATGGCCGATTTCATATCACTCTGGGACACCGCAGCGTCCTCCGTTCAGGGCTTTCGCCAGATGAAAATGGACTCGTAGAACTCCCCGGCCCGCCGACCGGTCCGACGGTTGACGTGCCGTTTGAGCACCGCCTCCACCTCCAAACCGGCCATGTCGGCGATCGCCGGATACAGATTGTGGCGGTCTCCGGCGACTACGATGACCGGGCCGCCAGGCCGCAACTTCTGTGTGACGTTGCGGAACACCTGGGCGATGTCCTCCTGATATTGGAGGCGTGCCCGTTGGCTAGCCCCGCCCGCCGCGGAACCTATCTCGCGGTGCTGATTGACGATCAGCCCCAGCAGGTGGTAAGCGTAAGCGTGCTGCTCGTGATAGTCAATCAGTCCGACGTAGGGAGGGCTCGTGATTACGCCGTCCGCTTCCTCGGCCTCGACTATGCGGCTGTCAGCGTGACGCACAATGACCTGGGCGTCAGTCCGCACCTGCATGAAGGCCCGCACCCGCCGGATGGTGTCCACCGTGTACCGCGCGAGGAACTTGAACGCCTCTTGAGTCGGGTAGCATATCCGCGAGTGCTTGTAGCACCAGTAAGGTTCCCGCTGGGGATGCTTGGGAAAGTCCAAGTCGTAATGCGTGATCAGCCGCGCCGAACGCGCCGAACGAGTAAGAATGATTTTCAACAGGTCCCGATACTCGTAATCCCCCGTCTCGATGAGGCGACGGTAAGTCAGCAACTCCAACAACGCCTGGGGAGCGTACCACTCTCGAAGGTACTGGTCGTCCGTAGACGGCGGGTCGAGGTTGGCCGGAGAGTCATCCCACAGGCTCAACTGACCTCCGGGACGGGTCAGTCGGCGCGTCTTCTCCAAGATGTCGTTGGCCTCCCGCTCCACCTTCTCCAAGTCGTAGCGGGCCGTTTTCACCCGACAAAGAAGGACGTTGAACGCGGAAATGTCGTAGCCAATCGAATTAACGCCCAGTTCGTTAGCCTGTACCAACGTCGTGCCGGAGCCCACGAAAGGGTCGAGTACCGTATCCCCCGCCGAAAAGTACTTCCGCAGGAATATCTCCACCAACTGCGGGACGAATTTTCCCAGATACGGATGCAGGCCATGCACGTGCTTGGTGCGCTTCCTCTGGGGGAGGTCCCTTTCCGTCCAGTTCAGGTTCAACTCGTCGAGTGGCGTGTCCGGCGTCACGCTGCTCGCCGTCGTGGGAGAGCCGTCCCCCGCGTAAGCCGCCACGCGGGCCTCCTCGTTCGTCAGCGTAATCGCTCTCTGGGTAGGTAACGCGATCACCTCTCCCACGTCAGCAACCTCAATCCACCGCTCCGCTTGATCTGCCGGAAGGTCGCCCCTTGCCCGACTGCCCGCAGCACCGGCTCCGGGTTCACGACCACCGTCCCGCTGATCGCCCTCACACCGGCCTCGAACAGGACCGGGGTCAGCGGTGCGCTCGGCCCCAGCACCAGGACGAAGGCGTCGGGGCGGCACAGGGCCAGCAGGTCGTCGAAGGTGTGATTGATGATCGCCGTCCCCGTCAGGGCGACCACGTCCGCTTGGGGCAGCACCTCCGCCGCCCGCTCGGCGGGCAGGTCGCCGGGCTGGGGATGCAACTCCACCACCCAACACCGTCCCGCCGCCTGCCGCACCCGCTCGACGAAAGGGAAGTGGCCCACAATCGCCACCCGACGGCCCGCGCCCCGCTCCACGATAATCTCCTCGGCGTTGACCGCGGCACAACAGGATGTGTCCACCGACAACAGCGCGTTGAAAGCCGCCATCCCGATGCTGGCTTCCAGCGTGCTCGCGGAGCGGAGCAGAGCGGCCAACTCCCGCCCGCTCCGTTCCAGCAGGCGGCCCGCCTGGGGCACCGGGAACCCGCCGGGATGTTCCGCCGGGCGCAGCGTCGAGGCCAGGCCGCAGCGGGGCGGGTCGCCGTCCAGCACTACCGCCGTCCAGAACGCCCCCACCAAGACCTGGGCTACCGGCGCGTCCCCGGATAGGCTCTCCAACAGCCGCTCAACCGTGCCCATCGGCCTCCCCTTCCTGGTGGTCTTGCATGTGACGGCGGTAAGCGTTCAGCAGATAGTCAATCTTCTGGCGGCTCTCCGTCAAATCCTGCACCCAGGAGGCGAGCACCTCGTCTCCCTGGGGCGTGAGGCAGTAGACACGGCGGGGCGGCCCCTGAGTCCGTTCGTCGTCCCACGTCGAGGTGACGCACCCCTTCGCCTCCATCTCCCGCAACATCCGATAGACCATGCTGGGGTTCAGGTCGCCCAGGCCGAACTCGGTCAGCCGTTCCAAGAGCGTGTAGCCGTGCGCCGGGCCGTGGTGCAGGAGCAGGAGCAACACCGGCTCCAACATCCGCACCGCCCGGCGACCGTGACCTCTTCCGCCCCATCTGCCCCTCGGCATCGCTCCTCACCCTCCGGCGCGGGAGTATACCACACTATGTGCAAAATGTCAATAGCGAATCTGCACATACCCCCCTCACCCGCCGCCCTCCGACCGCTGCTCCCAGAAAGTCCACAGGGCGATGAGGGGCACTGCCGGCTGCAAATCCCCGCGCCGCCCGCTGTTCCAGGTGATGATCAGTTCCCGGCGGGCGCGGGTGATGCCGACGTAGAGCAGTCGCAGCCGTTCGGCGGCGTAGTCCAACCGCGCCTGTCGGGTCGCCGTCCCCTCCTCGTACCCCACATCCCCGGCCGCCAGCGCGTCCAGACGGGCCAGGGCCTCCGCTTCCAGATTGAGGCCGTCCCGGACAAACCACCGCTCGGCGATGAACCGGTCGTGAGGCAGGGCGGAGGGGAAGTTGTAGTTGTTGACCGCCATCAGGTAGACCCGGTCCCATTCCAACCCCTTGGCCTTGTGGACGGTGGCGATGACCACCTCGCCCCGATGTTGGTCGGGGTCGAAGCCGGAGTCGTCGGTGCCCAGTCCCAGGAAACGGCGTTCGTTGCGGGCGATGACCGTCAACTCGGCGGTCAGTTCCGGCAGCCGCCAATCCGGGTGGGCGGTGCTCATCTGCCGAAGGATGGCGGCCAACTTGTGGGCTACGGCCAGGTCGGCGGGCGCGGTGAACAGGTCTTGCGCCAGCGTGAGGAGCAGTTGGTCAACGGGGAGCAGCGTCGCCTCCTGCCAGCGGCGCACCAATTGGCGGAAGTCGGCCAGGCGGGCCGCCGCCACCTCTTCCTCCGAGAGTGAAAGCCCGTCGCGCCAGTCGCGCCCGACGCGCGGCCAGAGGAAATCCTCGATGCGACGCTGGCGGCGCAACGCTTTGGCGACCGTGTTGGCCTGGGCCCATTCCTGGGCGTCCTTCCGGCTCTCCCGCCGCCAGACGAGGTAGAGCCGCGCCAGTTTCTTCGCCGAGACGGGGTCGGCCAGGTAGTTGAGGGCGTTTCCCAGCGCACCGGCGGCCTCGCGGGTGGAGATGGTGCTGCGCAGGAGTTCAAAATGTGGCAGGCCGCGCTCCTTCAGGGCGGCGGCCACCTCGAACCCGCGCTCGTTGCGCGGCACCAGCACGGCGACGGTCTCCTCTGGATGGTCCGGCAGCCAGCGGGCCAGGGAGTCCACGATGGCCCGGATTTCGGCCTGGGGGGAAAGTTTGTCGCGGAACAGCCACACCCGGTCGGGGGCGTCGGGCGGGTTGGGCTGGGGGTCGCC
>JALWUZ010000461.1:4572-4882 GCA_027079895.1 Anaerolineae bacterium | reverse complement strand
CGACGCGGCCGGGCACACGGGGAAAGTGGTGGTGCTAGCACCGGAGACCTGTATCCCGCTGGTGGACTTGCACCTGGACGGCCCGCCGACGGTGACGGCGGGGGTCTCGGCGACGCTGACGGCGGCAGTCAACACCGTCTCCAACACGGCCGCCCTGCCGGTGCTCTATACCTGGGAGGCGGACGGGCAACCGGCAGTGAGCCGTTCCGACGGCCTGTCGGACACCCAGACCTTCCTCTGGACGGAGCCGGGCACGAGGACGGTCACGGTCACGGTACAGAACCCCTGCGGGAGCGTCCTGGTGAATACC
>JALWUZ010000461.1:0-4562 GCA_027079895.1 Anaerolineae bacterium | reverse complement strand
CCGAATCTACCTGCCGCTGGTGCTGCGCAACCGGTGACTCGAAGTACAACCTCTCCAAATGTTCTTGCCGATGTGGACGGCTCGCTATGCGAGCCGTCCACGCATGTTGAGGAGGACGCGCCGCCCCCAACACTCCCGGAAGGGCGATGGGTAGGCGATGGCAATGCCATCACCTACCCCTTGACCGTAAGCGTCAGAATTTTGAAAGGCTCCTAACCGGCCCCGGCCGGGTTGACGGATACGGCAAGAGCGGTTATACTGATGTCAGGAGTGAGGGAGATGAACACGTTACGCGACCTGGCACTGATCGTTCTCGCGGCGGAGGCTTTCATCGCCGCACTGGTGCCGCTGGCCCTGGCCGGCGGCCTGGTCTACGGGATGTGGTGGCTCATGCGTCCCGACCACCTGCCCGCTTGGATTCGCCTGGCGCAGGCGTACTTGGCCCTGGGCCTGGCCTACGTGGAACTGGCGGCCAGCATGCTGGCGCGTCCGGTCTTCGCCGTCCACTCCGCCCTGGCGACGGTGCGGGGCTGGCTCGGCGAGGGGTAGCGCACCTTACCCACAAGTGAAGTTTAGTCAGGAGGGAGAGTAGTGATGAACTTGCGAACACGAGTGATGATCATCGGCGGCGTCCTGGGGGCGTTGCTGGGGGTCAGCGCGGCCTATCTGTACCTGCGCTCCGTCCCCATCCAGGTGGACGCCGACGGGCGGGAGCGTTTGCCGGCGGTGCAGCCGGGCAAGGTGCTCACCGTCAGCCTCGGCGTGCTCAACGTCCTCAAGCAGATTACCGGGCTGGGCAGGTGAGGTGCGATGCCCCTGTTCAATACCGTTTTACTCTGGGTGGCCGGCACCGTCATCGTAGTCCTCTCGCCGCTCATCCTGTTGCACGAGTTAGGCCATTTCATCTTCGCTAAACTGGCCGGGGTGCACGTCGAGGAGTTCGGGTTCGGCTTCCCGCCACGCCTGGCGCGGCTGTGGACCGGGGAGGGGTATCTGGACGTCGGCGGCCAACGCCTGCGTATCCCGCGCAATTTCCGCCTGCCGCCAAACCTGGGAGCAGGTATGCGGGTGCAGGCCATCGCCCGCCGGAACGACGACGGCACTTACACCCTACGCCGCCTGGAAGTGCTCACGTCCGAATCCCGCCCCTGGCTGACGGGGGACGACCCGTCGGAAGTGCCCGTCAGCGGCGAAGTGACCACGCTGGAAAAAGGCACTATCTACAGCCTCAACTGGATTCCGCTGGGGGCCTTCGTGAAGATGACCGGCGAGGAGGACCCGTCCGATCCCCGCAGCCTGGCCGCCCAGCCCAAACGGTGGCGGTTCGCCGCCATCGCCGCCGGGCCGGTCTTCAACCTCATCGCCGCCGTCCTGCTGATTGCCGCCGCTTACGGCTCCGGTCTCCCAGAGAAGTGGTGGGTGGAAGTGACCGATGTCGAGGCCGGTTCCGCCGCCGCCGAGGCCGGTCTGCGGCCGGGGGACATCATCACCGCCGTGGACGGATTGCCGCTCGATGACGGGGCCGCTCAGTTGCGCCAACTGGTGCGGGCCGCACCGGAGCGCACGTTGGAACTCACCATCCGGCGGGAAGGACGCACCCTGACGGTGACGGCGGTCCCGGCCCGCACCGGCGAAGGGTACGGCCTGCTGGGAATCTACATGTCGGATTGGCCCGACCGGAGCGCGATGCGCCACTACTCGCCGGTCGAGGCTTTCCGGGCCGGGCTCAACGACCTCATCGAAGTGACCCTCGTCACCATCGGGCTGCCGATG
The DNA here is from genome assembly GCA_027079895.1 of Anaerolineae bacterium. Taxonomy (GTDB): domain Bacteria; phylum Chloroflexota; class Anaerolineae; order B4-G1; family B4-G1; genus JALWUZ01. Next base: position 2,789 of record JALWUZ010000461.1, on the reverse strand, counting down.
GAGATCGCCCAGGGGAACGTCTCCATCGAGGCGGCCCGCCCGGCCAGCCCCATCGGAATCTCCGAAATGCTGGCCCTCACCCTGAAGCGCAGTCTGGAGTGGCACCTGGCCTACCCCATCCTGAACCTGGCTGCCATCGTCAGCCTGGCCCTGGGGCTGACCAATCTCCTGCCACTCCCGGCCCTGGACGGCGGCCGGCTGCTCTTCATCTTCATTGAGGCGGTGCGCGGGAAGCGGGTCTCCCCCAAGCACGAGGCGGCGATTCACCTGATTGGGATGGGGTTCCTGATCGGCTTGAGCCTTTTCATCATGCTGCTGGATATTTTCGACCCCATCCTGCCCTGGTCGCTGTTCCGCTGATGTGACCGCCCGCGCCAAGAGGACTGTCCGGGCGCGAGAGTCAGGCCGTCCTGTCGGCCCTGTTCAACCAATCGGGAGCGAGGTTATCGCCTGGTAAATGCACAGGAAAGAACGTCCGACGACACCGTACCGCTCACTCGAAGAAACTCCCCGCGCGGCGAGGCTTCGCGGTAATCCAGACCCGCTGCCTGCCCATCACCTCCGCCTCTCATCGCCCTATGGTGAACGGTAAGCCCACTCCGCCCGACGGCCTGTTCCGCGACGGCCTGGTCATCAAGGCCCAGAGCGGCTTCTTCACCGTCCACACCGCGGACGGGGACTTCATTTGTCGGGTGCGCGGGCGGCTGAAGAGGAGGCGGCTGGATACCGACTTGGTGGCCGTCGGCGACCGGGTGCGCATCCGGCTGACCGAGGACGGCGGCGGGCTCATCGAGGAGGTCTACGAGCGGGAGCGGGCCCTGTCCCGCCTGGCCCCTCCGCCCAGGGGACGGGGCTCCCGCCGCTGGGACCGGGACGGCTACCTGGCGGAACGAGAACAGGTCATCGTCGCCAACCCCGACCAGGCCGTTTTCGTCCTGGCCTGCGCGGAGCCGGCCCCCCGCCTGCGCATGCTCGACCGGCTGCTGGTCGGCGCGGAGGTGCAGCACATCCCCGCCGTCGTCTGCGCCAACAAGATAGACCTGGTGGGCCGGGAGGCGGCGGAGTCCCTGTTCGGCGTCTACGCGGAGATCGGCTATCCGGTGCTCTACACCAGCGCGGTCACCGGCGCGGGGGTGGACGACCTGCGGGAGGCCTTGCGCGGGAAACTTTCGGCCCTGATTGGGCCCTCCGGCGTGGGGAAGACCAGTCTGCTCAACGCCATACAGCCGGGGCTCGGCCTGCGGGTTCAGGAGGTGAGCCGTGCGACCCGCAAGGGACGACATACCACCGTCGTGCCGCAGATCGTCCCGCTGGACATCGGGGGCTGGGTAGCCGACACCCCCGGCATCCGCGCCCTGGCCCTGTTCGACCTCGACCCGGAGGAACTGGACGCTTATTTCCCCGACATCGCCCCCTACGTGACCCACTGCCGCTTCTCCGACTGCACCCACACCGTCGAACCGGGCTGCGCCGTGCGGCAAGCGGTCGAGGAGGGAGCGATCAGCCGTCACCGCTACGAAAGTTACATCCGACTGCGGGAGGAACACCAAAAACTGGCGGACATGTACTGGTGGGGCATCCAATCCACAGACTAACCGCTCCACCTGCCCACCTGCACACTTGCCACTTGCAACTTGCCCACTTGCACACTTGCAAACTTGCACACCTGCACACCTGCACACCTGCCACTTGCAAACTTGCACACCTGCACACCTGCACACCTGCCACTTGCAAACTTGCATACTTGCATACTTGCATACTTGCACACTCGCACCCTGGAGGAACCATGTCACCCAAACCAACCTGGCACAGCCTCGACATCGCCGCGACGGTATCCCGACTCACGACCGACCTTCAGACCGGCCTCTCGTCCGCCGAAGCGCGGGCCCGCCTGGAGCGTCACGGCCCCAACGAACTGGCCGAACGTCCGCGCCCCGGCTTCTGGCAACTGCTCCTCGCCCAGTTCGACAGTTTCGTCGTCATCATCCTGATCGTCTCCGCCGTCATCTCCCTCCTGCTGGGGGAGGACATCGAGGCGGCGGCGATTATGGCGATCGTCGTCCTCAACGCCATCCTGGGCGTCGTGCAAGAGAGCAAGGCGGAGGAGGCCCTGGCCGCCCTCAAGAAAATGTCCGCCCCGGAGGCCCACGTCCTCCGCGACGGCCACCGCGTCACCGTCCCGGCGCGGGAACTGGTGCCCGGTGACGTGGTCTTCCTGGAGGCCGGCAACTACGTCCCCGCCGACCTGCGGCTGGTGGAGAGCGTCAACCTCAAAATTGACGAGGCCTCCCTCACCGGCGAATCGGTCCCGGTGGAAAAGATCGCCGGCGTCGTCCTGGCGGAGGATGTCCCCATCGGCGACCGGGTCAACAGCGCGTTCATGGGCACCACCGTCACTTACGGGCGCGGGAAGGGGGTCGTCGTCGCCACCGGCATGGAGACCCAGATCGGCCTCATCGCCGAGATGATCCAATCCTACGAGGAGGAACCGACGCCGCTCCAGGTGCGGCTCGACCAACTGGGCCGCTGGCTCGGCTGGGGCTCCCTCGCCATCTGCGGCATCGTCTTCCTCGACGCCCTCATCCAGGACACCGACCTGACCATCATCGCCGCCCAGGGGCTCGGCGCCTACCTGACCCAGACCAAAGAGCAGATCGTGGACCTCTTCATCGTCGCCGTCAGCCTGGCGATCGCCGCCGTGCCGGAGGGCCTGCCGGCCGTCGTCACCATCTGCCTGGCCCTGGGCATGCGGGAGATGGTGAAACGGCACGCGCTGATTCGCCGCCTCC
>JALWUZ010000460.1 GCA_027079895.1 Anaerolineae bacterium | reverse complement strand
GGATACGGCCCTGCGTCCGGCGGCGGATGAATCTCGCCGCCTGGGGTACGGCCTTGCGTCCGGCGGCGGACGAGCGGCAATCTTTTATCCCGCCGTCTGGGAAATCCCGCCCCACCTGCAACTTGCAAACTTGCACACTTGCAAACCTGCACACTTGCAAACCTGCACACTTGCAAACCTGCACCCAGCACCCAAAGGAGATCAAGGTGTCACCACAAAACATCACCGTTCGGCGGGCCAAGCCCCGCGATGCCGAAAAAATCGCCGCCTTCGTCAACCGGGCCTGGCGGGGGCGCAGAACCATTGACCGGATGAAAGTCCTCGAACGGCTGGGCAGCGTCGGCTTCTTCCTGGCCGAACGGGACGGCGAACTGGTGGGGATGCTCGGCTGGCGGGCGGAAAACCTCGTCGTCCGCGTGACCGACTTCCTGGTCGGAGCCGTATCCGACCGCGTCGCCATCGGCAACGCCCTGCTCCGGGAGATGGAGAAAGCCGCCAACGAACTGCAATGCGAGGCCGCCCTTCTCTTCCTCCCCCGCCCGGCACCCCAATCGCTGAAAAACTTCTACGCCACGCTGGGGTACACCGAGCGCGTCGTCTCCACCCTCCCGAAAGACTGGCAGGAAGCCGCCCGCGAGGCCCGTCTGAGCGACAACGACACCATCATGGTCAAACAACTGCGGGAACGGATCTACCGGCCCATCTAATCCGCCGTCCGTCGCAGCACCAGGAAGTGGGAGAGCCCGAACCACCGCGCGGGAGTGTGCTCCAGGCGATGGGCGACGGCTCGGACGGCTTTCCCAACAGCCGGTGCGCGGGCGATGAGATTGTCGTAACCGGGGAAAATCTGGGTGTGATGGACGACCCGCACCGGCAACCCGGCGAACAGACGGCGCAGGCCGGAGGAAGTGTAAGCGCGGACGTGGGGAGCCAACCGGTCTCGCCAGGGGGTCGGCAGCCAGTTGACCAGGGGGATGTTGCCGAAGCGGTACCGTCCGCGCCAGAAGACCCCGTGCGTCTCGAAAAAATACCGCCGGTTGGGGACGAAGATGACCAGCCAGCCGCCGGGCCGCACCACCCGCACCATCTCGACGGCGCAGGCCCGGTCATCGCCGACGTGCTCCAACACCTCGTGGGAGAAAGCCAGGTCGAACATCCCGTCGGCAAAAGGCAGATGCTCCCCGACGGCCTGGGCCACGCCGGAGGCCCGCTTCAGGGCCGCCACCGCCCGGTCGAACTCCACCTCGACGCCGAAAGCACGCGCCCCCGCCCGCCGAAAGGCCGCCGTGTACATCCCCAGAC
>JALWUZ010000459.1 GCA_027079895.1 Anaerolineae bacterium | reverse complement strand
GGCGTTGGCCTCTTGAGTCCATCACCACCTGGGGTGGGCAAGTGAGCCAGCCAGCCTGACTTTCGGGCATGTGGCCGAGGACGGTCAGGACGAGGATACTGAACACCACCAGGGCGTGCAAGCGAACACGGACCGACTGAACAAGCAGGGGTTTTGTGATACGATGCATAGGAGCCAACCTCGTCGGAAGGGGATCGGGTACATTGTATCCGATTTCGCCGGTTGGCTCAAATCCATTATGGGCACACCCAGCCCCCTTTTTCGGCCGCTTTACGAAGCCCAGGGCCGATTTCGGCTACCTGTGTGTCCCCAGTATGATACGCTCACGGCGTATTCACTCAGGTAAGGCGAGCTCCCCCCCCGAACTCCTGGAACAACTGGAACACATCAGCGTTTCCACTGTAAAGCCTTTGGCCCGTTCCGACCGGTGAGGCCCGTGTTGTCGGTAACATTATCTCCTGACCTGGTGCGGTGGTGATGGCCTGAATGAATACGGTCGGTTGACATTGCTTTTCAAGTATGTTACACTTACGCGGCCTTCGCGCTCCAAATGTCAATCGTTGTTGGCGCGACCTGGAAGTGATAATGAAGGTCAGGGTTCCCCCTATCAAGTGCCAGGGGATAAAGACCAAATTGGTGCCCTGGATACTCTCGTCGGTTCTGTTGCCCGATTCCAAAATCGCTGATAGCGGACGAATATCCCTCTCAAGGAGGTGATGCCTATGCCACAACTACCCTAGCCGACGCTATCCAACCGCAACTCGCTATACCAAAAGGAGAACACACACAAGGAGGAGATGAGATGCAAACGAGAAAATTACTGCCTTTGCTGGCTACGATACTTATCTTGACCATGCTGGCCTCCGCGTGCAGCAAGCCGGCCGCGCCGGTGTCGCCTACCGCCACCGTCGCCCCGACGGAGGCCCCGCAGCAGCCGCCCACCGCCGCTCCCACCGAGGAAGCCAAATACGACCTGGGCGGCCGGGAGATTCGGGTCGGCGTCGAGAACGCCTACCCGCCCTTCAACTACATTGACGAGGAGACCGGCGAGCCCGGCGGCTGGGACTACGACGCCGTCAGCGCGATCTGCGAGGTCATCAACTGCAAGCCGGTCTTCGTCGAGGCGGCCTGGGAGGGGATCTTCGAGGCGACCGCCGCTCATGAGTACGATATGGTGGCCGACGGCGTCACCATCACGCCGGAGCGGGATGAGGTGGTGGACTTCTCCATCCCCTACATGGTCATCCAGCAGTTCATCGTCGTTCGCAAGGACGAGACCGAGATCGTGGACGAGGCCAGCCT
>JALWUZ010000458.1 GCA_027079895.1 Anaerolineae bacterium | reverse complement strand
CGGCGCCCACCGTGACCTACAACACCATCACCGTTACCGCAGGCACCGGGGCGCAGTCCGATAATAACGCGGTAACGGCGTTGAAAACCTATGCCGTTGCCGGGTCGTGCGCGAGTGTGGACCCGTTCACCGATGCCAACCCCGATGTGGCCGCCGCAGGCAGCACCACGGGCACCGCCACCGGACTGTCCGCCAATACCACCTACTGCCTTGGCCTGCGAGCCTGTGACGCGGTGGGTAACTGCGACAGCAATACCAACGAGGTTCAGGCCACGACCTCCGTCGTCCCTTACGAGGACTTTGCCGCATGGAGCAAGGTCGACCCAAGCAACAAACTGCAAAAACTCGACCTGACGGGCGGCGACGGTATCAAGGAAACCGCGAAGTGTAGTAACTGCCTGTCGCGTAATGAGGCGTTTTACTTCTACTACGATTTCGGCGCGGCGAACTCCGTTCCCGGCGACTTCGAGTATGAGTTCGAGTCGGTTCACACCACCAACGGCACCACCGGGTCAAGCGTGTTGCAGCTTGTCGGGCTGTCGAACCAGTTGGGAATGCTGACCGATGCCGGTAACGTAGAGAACTATGTGCGCCTGTATAACCCGGCGTTGAACGACACGCACGGCGCGTATCTGGCTGGTGTGTCTGGTGCGGGCGGCACGGCGGCAACCCTGAACCCGGCGCTCAACACGCGCTTTTACTGGAACGTGAAGCGGGTCGGGCTGACCACCACATACAGCATGTATACGGATGCCGCCCGTACCGTGCTGTACGAGACGCTCACTAATACGGATGTGGGCACGCCCAAGCAATTCCGCTACATGCTGGTCCATCAGTCGTACCAGGATATACAGACGGCGACCACGCGCACCGTGTCCGTCGAGGTGTCCAACCTGAACCTGATCTCGGGGTTCCCGGCCCCTCCGGTGTACCCGCCCACCTGGGGGCCACCCGCCGGGATCGATGTCGCCAACACCACGGTTCATACGACCAGCCTTGACCTCGCCCTTTACCTTGGCCGCGTTCCGGCGTCCGGCAGGAGCATTTCATCGCTCCGCATCTACCGGGTGCCCGAGGGGACCGGCGGAACCCCGAACGGCGTGTGCGACACCGAAGATCCGGTGACAGACGACCTGACGCCAGTCGTCATTACCACCAGCCCGGATACGGTGGCCTCCTACCTTGATACCGGCCTGACACCGGACCAGATGATGTGCTACGCGGCGCTGATTTATGACGACCTGGGCACGCCGGATACCAACACCACGGTTGTCGCGCTAACCCCCACCGCACCCATCGTCTCC
>JALWUZ010000457.1 GCA_027079895.1 Anaerolineae bacterium | reverse complement strand
CGGCAACGGGCAGTACCGCCCCAGCAGCGCGGGGATCGCCTGCCAGGTCGCCAGGCCGTTATCGGTGGGCAGCGTCCAGGCCCAGACGAACGGCCCATCCGCCTTCTGATAGGACGCCAGTGCCTCGAAGGGGGAGTGGCCGTCGGCGGAGACCCAGTTGTCCAGCGAGTCCCTCGTCGCCAGGACGCCCTGGAGGGCGTAGGCGGTCGAGTTGGCGTTCCCCCAGCCGCCGAGGGCATCCTGCTGGGCGCGGAGGAAGGCCAGGCCGCTGACGATGGCGGTGCTGGTCGGCGTCACCTGCGCGGCGATCAACGCCTGCAAGGCCAATCCGGTGTGGTCCGGCGCGGTGGTGTTCCAGGCGGCGGGGGACAGGTCGTACTTCCAGCCGCCGTCCGCCTGCTGGAGGGCGATGAGCGTCTGCGTGGCGGTGACGGGAATCGGCGCGTTGGAGGACGCCAGTCCCAGGATGGCGAAAGCCTGGTGGTAGGTGTTGGTGGGGACGCCGAACGCGCCCAGCGTGGGGCTGTACCAGGCCGTGATCGCCGCCGGGATGTCCACGCCGCCGAAGTTGCCGGGGTCGCCGCCGGAGGCCACGACGGCCAGGGCCAGTTTCCCCGCCGCGTCGGGGCTGCGCTGCACGAACTCGGCGGCGGTGGCGGCCAGGTAGTCGAGGGCCGATGTGACGCGCTCGGAGGGGTGGACGGTGCGAGGGTCGTATCCCGCCGCGGCGTAGGCCAGGACGGCGTCGCAGGTCGCACCGGGGTCGGGCCCGGCCCAGCCGCTCCACGAGCCGTCGGCGTTCTGCGTCTCGCTCATCCAGGTGAGGGCCCGGTTGACCATCTGCGCGTTGCCCAGGATGGGCAGCGGGGCCTCGGCCAAACCGGCCAGGGCGTGGGCGGTGCCGAGCGCGTTGCCGCTGAAACTGCCGTCGGGGGCTTGCAGGCCGACGAGGGCTGTGTGGGGGTCGTGTCCGGCGACGGCCCAACTGGCGGTCGCCGGAGTGTAGCCGGCAGCCGCGATGGCCTGGATGGCGGCGGCGGTGGAGTCCGCGCTCAACGCTCCCCACGACTCCCAGCCGCCGGAGGCGGCCTGTCGGCTGCGGAGGAACTCCAACCCCTCCTGCACTTTGGCCGCGTCGAGCGGCAGGTTGCCGCTGGCGATGAGGGCCTGGACGACCAACGCGGTGGCGTCCACGTCGCCGCCGGCCCCGTACCCCCAGCCGCCGTCGGTCTCTTGCAGGCCGATGAGAAAGTTGGTGGCGGTGACGGGGATCGGCTGCTGGGCCGCCGCCAGCCCCAGGATAGCCCACAGTTGATTGACGGTGTTGGCCTCACCGGTGCTCCATCCCATCTGGGCGGTGGTGCTGTAGGCCCCTGTCTCCGGGTGGTAGGTGTCCAGCAAGTCCCGCACCAGGTTGAGCGGCAGCCCGGCCGAGCCGTGGCCGTCGGGGTACTTGCCGAAGGCGGTGGGGTCCCCCTCCCCGGCGACGACGGCGACGAGCAGCATCCCGGCCCGTCCGGGGAACAGGGTTCCGCTGGCGTCCCGCGTGTAGGTGTAGGCCCGCGTGGCGAGGTAGTCGAGCGGGGTCGTGCCGCTGACGGAGGTCAGGTAGGCGACGGGCTGGTTCACGGCGGCCAGTCCGATGACCGTTTTGATGGTGGTGAAATCGTCCGCCTGTCCGGTCCAGGGGGAAACGAGGCCGCCGTCGGGGGCCTGCTGGGTCTTGAGGTAGGCCAGGGCGCGGCTGATGGCGTCCCGGTGCTCGATGAGCGGGGTCGCGGGGGCGGCGGGACGCTCCGCCCGCACCGGCGCGGCCGGCGTGAGGGCCCAGAGCAGCGCGAGGGCCAGGGCCGCCCCCAGGGTCAATGTCAAAATCAAACTGCGTACACGCATCGTTGCCTCCTTCGTTTGTCGAGATGTGGTGTCCAAACAAAAACCCTTCCCTCACGTTCCGTGGGGAAGGGCCCAATCTGTGCGTCTACCCTTCATACGCCACCCCCTTTCCGCGAAGGTTCTGTGGGCGTCGGCAGAGGCGGGTATCCTGGCTTCGACGCGGGCGGCGGCCCAACGTCGCTACAGTTGCGGGACAGCGCCGGACTTCGACCGGCTTCCCCCTTATGCCTCGCGCATCCGGGCTGCGAGGCACCTCTGTCGCAGCCTATGCGGTTGTCAACGGCGGAAAGTATAACACGGAGATGGGGGATGTCAACCACGTGCCTCCGCCGGGCGGTCGTCTTCGGGTTGCCGTTTCGAGGTTTTCGGGTACACTTGGGCCGGAGGTGTTACGATGACCTGGACGACTATCCTTGACTACGTCGTTGTGGAGGATTTGGTCAAACTGGCCCTGGCGATGGTGGTGGGCGGGCTCATCGGGGCGGAGCGGGAATTTCGGGACAAGGCCGCCGGATTCCGCACCATCATCTTCATCTGCACCGGAGCGACGCTGTTCACGATCTTCTCGCTCCGCCTGGCGGCCATCATGGGCGGCGACCCGGTGCGAATCGCCGCCAACGTCGTCAGCGGCGTCGGGTTCCTCGGCGCGGGCGCGATTCTGCGCGGCGAGGGGCGCATCATCGGCCTGACGACCGCCTCGACTATCTGGCTGGCAGCGGCCCTGGGGATGGGCATCGGCGGCGGCGACTACATCCTGGTCGGCGTGGCGACCGTCGTCATCCTCATCGTGCTCTGGGTGTTCCCTTTCTTCGAGCGGTGGATAGACGACCGGCGGGAGACGCGCCTCTACCGGGTCATCTGTCCGGCGGATAAGGGGCAGTTCAAACGCCTGGCGAAGGTGTTCCACGACTGCGGCTTGCGGGTGCGACCCCGCAAGCACAAGCGGGGCAGCGATATGGTCTGCCTGATGGAGGCTTTCGGCAAGCCGGAGTGCCACGAGCGGGTGGTGGAGATGCTCTTCGACGATGAGAACGTGAAGGAGTTTTACTTCTAGGCCCACTCCCGCAGCACCCGGCGGGCGACGACCAGCCGCTGAATCTGGTTGGTTCCCTCGCCGATGGCGCACAGCCGCTGGTCGCGGTACATCCGCTCCACCTCGTAGTCCCGCGTGTAGCCGTACCCCCCGTGAATCTGAATCGCCTTGTAGCAGACTCGCTCGGAGGTCTCGGAGGCGAACATCTTCGCCATCGCCGCCTCTTTGGTGAAGCGGCGTCCCTGCTCCTTGAGCCAGGCGGCCCGGTTGACCAGGAGACGGGCGGCGTCAATCTCGGTCGCCATCTCGGCCAGCATCCACTGAATCGCTTGGAAATCGGCGATCTGGCGGCCGAACTGCCGCCGCTCCTGGGCGTAGGTCACGGCCCGCTCGAAGGCTCCCTGCGCCAGCCCGACGGCCATGGCGGCGATGGCGACCCGCCCGGCGTCCAACGTGGTGAGGAACTGTTTGAACCCCTCGTTCTCCCGCCCCAGCAGGTTCTCCGCCGGAACGCGGCAGTTCTCGAAGAACAGTTCCGACGTGACCGAGCCCCGCAGCCCCATCTTCTCTTCGTTCCGGCCGGGGGTGAACCCCGGCGTCCCCTTTTCGACGATGAAGGCCGATATGCCGCGTGTCCCCTTCTCCGGGTCGGTCTTGGCGGTGATGACGACGTAGTCGGCGATCGAGCCGTTGGTGATGAAGACTTTCTGGCCGTTGATGACCCACTCGTCCCCGTCGCGGACGGCGCGGGTGCGGGTCGCCCCGGCGTCGGAACCGGCCTCAGGCTCCGTCAGGCCGAAGGCGCCGATTTTCTCCCCGCGTGCCGCCGGGACGAGGTACTTGCGCTTCTGCTCCTCGGTGCCGAAGAGGTAGATCGGCTCGCAGAAGAGCGAGGTCTGGGCGTCGAGGGTGATCGCCAGCGCACCGGAGACGCGGGCGATCTCCTCCAGCGCGATGACTAGACTGGTGTAACCGAAGCCGGAACCGCCGTACTCCTCCGGGAAGGGCAGGCCGATGATGCCCAGTTCTCCCATCCGGCGGAAGAGGTCATCGGGGAATTGGTCGGTGGCGTCTATCTCGGCGGCGCGGGGAGCGATCTCCCTCTCGGCGAACTCGCGCACCATCCGCCGGATCATCCGGTGTTCCTCGGTCGGTTGGAAATCCATTTTCGACTCCTTCGGACGTGCGACGCACCGACGAGGCGCGTCGCACGTCATCCGGTCCAGCGTCCCTCACTCGATGATGTTGAAGTAGATGTCGGTCGGCTTGAACTTGGAGTTGCGCAGGAACCGCCCCCGCACCTGTTTGCCGATCCAGTGGACGCCGGCCTCGTCCGGGTCAACCCCCATCAGGCGTCCCAGGAAGAGGGTGTCGCACTCGTCGAACTCGACCAGAATCAGGACGTAGGGGCACTGGGGCAGGAACTCCTCGGAGCCGAAGTGGCAGACGGTGAAGGCGTGGATGCGGCCCACCGGCTCGATCTCGACCCACTCGGTCTCCTTGCCGGAGTACATGTCGTGGCCGCGCGGAGTGGCGTAGGTGTACCCGCTCTCCGGCTCGCGGCTGACGATGAACCGCTTGTTCGCCAACGCCGCGAAGAAGGGGGAATCCTGCCCGTAGGAGTAGTTGTACTCGATGTAGTAGGGCTGTTTGATGACGATGGGACTCATCTCCTTCAGCCCCGACAGGTCGTCGCCGGTCGGGAACGGGACGTTGAAGAGCACCGTTCCCTCCAAGTTCTCCTCGATGCGCTTGGGAAATTCCTTGTCGGACATCGCTTACTCCTCCCGCTCCAAAATACTGACGGTGACGTAGGTGCCGGTGCCGGCGTGGGAGTGAATCGCGCCCCGCTTGGCGTTCGGCACCTGCAAGGTGGGGTCGCCGAAGTGCTTTTCGATGGTGTGCTGCAACTGCCAGATGGCGAAGACGGCCTGCATCAGTCCGGTCGCGCCGACGGGGTGGCCACAGGC